>JALZBI010000267.1 GCA_030947565.1 Actinomycetota bacterium | reverse complement strand
CCCGGGGACCCTGCGCCCCCCGACCCGACGACGGCCGTGCTGGAGCCCGTCGATCCGGACGGGTACACCGCGGGCGAGCCGGGCAGCCCGCCGACGCAGGCCATCCCGGTCGGCGAGCAGCGGGCTCCGGGTCCCGACAGCCGCGGTCAGCGTCGCGGCCGTCGAGGCGTCCCTCCGCGTCGTCGCGGCAACCTCGCCGACGACTTGTTCGACCTCGGCGACGAGGACGACCGGTGACCCCGCCGCCCACGCGCGCCGGCGGGCCTACCGGCGCTGAGGAGGCCTGCCTGGAGGTCACCCCCGCCGAGTGGGCTCGGGGCGCCACCGACCTGCGCGACCAGGGTTTCACCTTCTTCGACTGGCTGACCGCGGTCGACCAGACCGACGACGCCGACGCGCCCGGTTTCGACGTGGTCCTGCACCTGCTCGACGTCGGGGTCCCCCGGGCGCTGCGCGGCCACCTGCAGCGCACCCGCCTCGCCGAGGGAGGGTCCCTGCCGAGCCTCACGGGGGTCTTCGCCGGCGCGGCCTGGCACGAACGCGAGACGCACGAGATGTTCGGCCTGGCCTTCGACGGGTTCGACGACGGCACCGGGCTGGGGCTCCGCCCGCTGCTGCTCCCGGACGGCTTCGAAGGCACCCCGCTGCGCAAGTCGTTCGTCCTCGCGGCCCGGGCGTCCAAGCCCTGGCCGGGCGCCAAGGAGCCGGGGGAGGGGCGCGATACGGCACGAGCCCCCGGGCGGCGGCGGGTCCAGGCGCCGGGCGTACCTCCCGCGGAATGGGGTCCGCGGTGAGCCTGCTCGAGGTCGTGCTCCGTGCCGTGTCGGTGCTCGCAGCGTTCCTCGTCCTGCCGCTGCTTGTCGGACAGGCCGAGCACAAGGTCATGGCCCACATGCAGGGCCGCCTCGGCCCGATGTATGCCGGTGGCTTCCACGGCTGGGCGCAGCTGGTCGCCGACGGCGTGAAGTTCGTCCAGAAGGAGGACGTCGTGCCGGTCGCCGCCGACCGCACGGTGTTCAAGCTCGCTCCGGCCGTCTCGCTCATCCCCTACCTCGTCGCGATGTGCGTCATCCCCTTGTCCCCGACCGTGGTCGGCGCCGACGTCGACGCCGGCGCGCTGTTCGTCGTCGCGCTGGCGGGGGTCGGCATCCTCGGCACCCTCATGGCCGGATGGGCCAGCGCGAACAAGTACTCGCTCCTGGGCGCCATGCGCTCCGCGGCCCAGCTGCTCTCCTACGAGCTGCCCATCGTCCTCACCGTCGCGTCCGTCGCCCTCGCTGCGGGCACCCTGTCGCTCACCGGCATCGTCCGCGAGTGGAGCCCCTGGTGGCTGCTGTGGCAGCTGCCCGGTGCGGTGGTGTTCCTCACCGCCGCGCTCGCCGAGCTGCAGCGACCGCCGTTCGACATGCCCGTCGCCGACTCCGAGATCGTCTTCGGCGCCTTCACCGAGTACACCGGCCTGAGGTTCGCCTTCTTCCTGCTCAGCGAGTACGCCGGCATCGTGCTGATGTCGCTGCTGTTCGCCGTGCTCTTCCTGGGCGGCTGGCGCGGCCCTGGTCCCGAGGCCGTCGGGTGGGTGTGGACCCTGCTGAAAGGGCTGGTCATCGCGGTGGTCGTCATCTGGTTCCGGGTCGCCTGGCCGCGGCTGCGCGAGGACCAGCTGCAGCGCCTGGCCTGGGTCTGGCTCGTCCCCGCAGCGATCGTCCAGGTGACCCTGACCGGCGTCGTCGTGGTGGTGACCCGATGAGCCCCGAGTCGCGCCGGTCGCCCGTCCCCGGGCTCCTCAAGGGGCTCGCAACCACGGCCCGGACGCTGGCCCGCCCGACGCATACGGCGGAGTATCCCGACACCAAGCCGGCCCTGCCGCCCCGCTCACGCGGGGTCATCGCCCTCACCGAGGAGAACTGCACCTCGTGCATGCTCTGCGCGCGGGAGTGCCCCGACTGGTGCATCTACATCGACTCGCACAAGGAGACCCTCCCGGCGACGACCGAAGGCGGCCGCGAGCGGCAGCGCAACGTGCTCGACCGGTTCGCCATCGACTTCTCCTTGTGCATGTACTGCAGCATCTGCGTCGAGGTATGCCCGTTCGACGCCCTGCACTGGAGCCCCGAGTTCGAGTACGCCGAGACCGACATCCGCGACCTTCTGCACGAGAAGGACCGGCTCGGTCAGTGGATGCAGACCGTCCCGCCGCCGCCCGCCCTGGATCCCGCCGCGGCGGAGCCGGCGGAGGTCGCTGCGGCCAACCGGCCGCCGCGCACCGGCCTGCGCGAGCGACCCGCCCCCCGCACGGTCCGGGACACCTCCCCAGCAGCCGCGCCCCCCGACACCCCGGCGCCGACCCCGGGTGAGGACGCGTGACGACCCGTGACATCGTCTTCGCCCTCATCGGTGTCATCGCCGCGGCCAGCGCGGTGCTCGCCGTCACCACTCGCCACCTCGTGCACGCCGCCCTCTGGCTCGTCGTCTGCCTCGGCACCATCGCCGGCTGCTATGTCGTCCTCGGCGCCGAGCTGGTCGCCCTGGTGCAGGTGCTCGTCTACGTCGGCGCGGTTGTCGTCCTCGTGCTCTTCGCCCTCATGCTCACGCGGGCGCCCATCGGTCCTAACCGTGACCTGGCCACGCCCTGGTGGCAGCGGCTGGTGGCGGCCGTGCTCGCGGTCAGCGTGGCGGCCCTGCTGGCCGCTACCCTCGTCCCGCTGGTGGGGGAGGCGCCCGTCACGTCGGCCAACGGGTCGACCCGGGCCGTCGCCACCGCGGTGTTCGGCACGTGGGTCTGGCCGTTCGAGCTCTTGTCCGTCCTGTTGTTGGTGGCGCTCATCGGCGCCTTCGCTCTCGCCCGGGTAGCCGGCGCCGGACTCGGACGCACCCGCCGTCGCTCCCCTCCGCCTCGGCGGCCGCTCGACGGAGGCAACGCGTGATCCATCTCTGGCTGCCGATGGTGCTGGCGGGGGTCCTGGCCGGCGCCGGCACCTACGGCGTCCTCGCGCGTCGCAACGCCGTCCTCGTGCTCATCGGGGTCGAGCTCATCCTCAACGCCGCCAACGTCATGCTGGTGGCGCTGGGGGCGGGAGACAGCGCGGCTGGGCGGAGCGAGCTGCAGACCGGGCAGTCGCTCACCCTGTTCGTCATCACCATCGCCGCAGCAGAGATCTGCGTGGCCCTCGCGGTGGTCCTCGCGATGTTCAGGCTGCAGGGGCACATCGACCTCACCCTGGTGCCCGAGCTCGGTGAGCCCACCACCGACCCCGATGCCGACACCCACCATGGCGGCCCCGTGAGCCGGCCGGGGCAGGGGGCCGGTCGGTGACCGTCCTCACCGAGGCGACGGTCCAGCTGACCGTCCTGCTGCCTGCTGTCGCGGCCCTGGCCGGGCTGCTGCTGCGCCGCCGTCGGGCCCTCGCCGGCCTGACCGCCGTGGCCGCCTCCGCTCTCGTCGTCGTCCTCGGCATCCTCCAGTTCGCCGAGACTGCGGGGCGGTCGACCGTCGTGCCGACGATCGGGCCGCTGCCCGTCGGCGAGCTGCAGCTGCCGCTCACCCTGTTGGCCGACCGGACCTCCGCGGTCATCGCCATCGTCGTCGCCGTCGTCGGGCTGGCGGTGCAGGTCTTCTCCATCTGGTACCTGCACGAGGACCCCCGGTATGCCGTGTTCGCGGCCACCGTCTCGTTGTTCCTCGCGTCGATGCTGCTGGTCGTGCAGTCCGGTGACCTGGTCCTCACCCTCATCGGATGGGAGGTCATGGGCTGGTGCTCCTACCTGCTCATCGGCCACACCAGTGCGCGCGAGTCCGCGCGGCGGGCGGCATACAAGGCCTTCCTCGTCACCCGGTTCGCCGACATCGGGTTCGTCCTCGGACTGGTCATCCTCACCGTCGGGGCCGGGAGCACCGACCTCGCCGCCGTCGAGGCGCACTGGACCGGCGGCGCCGGCGCGGCGACCGCCCAGCTCGCGACCTCCTCGCCGGCCCTGACCGCTGCGCTCGTCCTGCTGCTCGTCGGGATCGCCGGCAAGTCGGGTCTCGTGCCGTTCCACGACTGGCTGCCCGACGCGATGGAGGGCCCCACCCCGGCCTCGGCCCTCATCCACGCGGCCACCATGGTCGCGGCCGGCACCTATGTGCTGGCCCGGTTCGCGTCGCTCTACGCCCTCGACGGCCCGGCCCGGATCCTGCTCGGGGTGCTCGCCTCCATCACCATGGTCTGGGCGGCCGCACTCGCCTTCGCCCAGACCGACGTCAAGCGGCTGCTCGCCTACTCCACCCTGAGCCAAATCGCCATCATGGCCAGCGCCATGGCGTTCGTCCTGGGCCGCAGCCAGGCTTCCGGTGGCGCGGCCGGCGCAGCGCTGGCTCACCTCTTCTCGCACGCCCTGTTCAAGTCGCTCCTCTTCCTCGCCGT
>JALZBI010000266.1 GCA_030947565.1 Actinomycetota bacterium | reverse complement strand
AAGCTCCTGACCGGTCGCCGGGACTTCGGGCGGCTGCGGATGAGGGGCGGCGTGTCGGGCTACCCCAGCCGCGGCGAGTCCGTCCACGACGTCGTCGAGAACTCCCACGCGTCCACCGCCCTCTCCTGGGCGGACGGCATCGCCAAGGCGCGGCGGCTCGCGGGCCGGCGGGACCGGCACACCGTCGCGGTCATCGGCGACGGCGCGCTCACCGGCGGGATGGCCTGGGAGGCGATCAACAACATCGCCGTCGACAAGGACCTCCCGCTCGTCATCGTCGTCAACGACAACGAGCGGTCGTATGCGCCGACCACCGGCGGCCTCGCGACGCACCTCGCGACGCTGCGGACCACGCGCGGGTACGAGTCGGTGCTCGACTGGGGCAAGGGCGCCCTGTCGCGCACCCCGGTGGTCGGCGGCGTCATGTACGGCGCGCTGCACGGGGCCAAGAAGGGCATCAAGGACATGGTCGCGCCGCAGGGCCTGTTCGAGGACCTCGGGCTGAAGTACCTCGGCCCTATCGACGGTCACGACGAGCAGGCGGTGGAGGCGGCGCTGCGGCGTGCGCGGGCGTTCGGCGGCCCGGTTCTCGTGCACGTCCTGACCAAGAAGGGGAAGGGCTACGAGCACGCGCGCAAGGACGACGTCGACCGCTTCCACGCGGTCGACAAGATCAACCCCGAGACGGGTCTGCCGCTGCAGGTGAAGGGCCGCATCTGGACCGACGAGTTCAGCGACGCGCTCCTGGCTCTGGCCGACGAGCGCGACGACGTCGTCGCCATCACGGCAGCCATGCTGATCCCCGTGGGGCTCAAGGACTTTGCCGAGCGCTACCCCGACCGCGTGTTCGACGTCGGGATCGCCGAGCAGCACGCCGTCACCATGGCGTCCGGGCTGGCCTTCGGCGGGATGCACCCGGTGGTCTGCGTCTACGCGACGTTCCTCAACCGGGCCTTCGACCAGCTGCTCATGGACTGCGCCCTGCACCGTGCCGGCGTCACCTTCGTCCTCGACCGCGCGGGCGTCACCGGCACCGACGGCGCCTCCCACAACGGCATGTGGGACATGACGGTCACCGGCATGGTCCCCGGCCTACACCTGACCGCGCCCCGCGACGCGCACGAGCTGGCCCGGGTCGTGCAGGAGGCGGCCGACGTCGACGACGCGCCCACCGTCATCCGCTTCTCGAAGCAGAACCCGCCCGCGCCCATCCCCGCGCTGCGCACGGTGGGCACGGTCGACGTGCTCGCCGAGCCGGCCGCCGACCAGCCGGTCGAGCTCCTGCTCGTGGGCCTGGGGGAGATGGCGGCCACCGCGATCTCGGTGGCGGAGAAGCTGACGGCGCAGGGGCATACCGTGCGGGTGGCCGACCCCCGCTGGTGCCTCCCGGTGAGCGACGACCTCGTGGCGCTCGCGCGGGATGCCGCGGCGGTGGCCGTCGTCGAGGACAACCTCGTCGTCGGCGGCGTGGGGTCGCAGGTCGCGCTGGCCCTCGCCCAGGCCGGTGTCGCCGTGCCGGTGCATCTGCACGGCATTCCGAAGCGGTTCCTCGAGCACGGTTCACGGGGCGAGGTGCTCGAGGAGATCGGGCTCACGCCCGACGCCGTCGCCGACCGTCTGCACGCCGCGTTGGGCTGACACCGCGGCACGTCCGGGCGGCTACTGCGCGGTCCAACCGCCGTCGATGGTGAACGAGGCGCCGGTGACCGACGCCGAGGCCGGCCCGCACAGGAAGGCGGCCATCTCGGCGACCTCGCTGGGTTCGACGAGCCGTTTGACCGCCATCTTCTCGAGCAGCACCGTGTCCACGACCTCCGCCTCGGGGACCCCGCGGGTCGCGGCCTGGTCGGCGATCTGCTTCTCGACGAGCGGCGTGCGCACGTAGCCGGGGCTGATGCAGTTGCTCGTGACGCCGTGCGGAGCGCCCTCGAGGGCCACGACCTTGGAGAGCCCTTCCAGCCCGTGCTTCGCGGTCACGTAGGCGCTCTTGAACTCGCTGGCCCGCAGTCCGTGGGCGCTGGAGACGTTGACGATGCGGCCCCAGCCCGCCGCATACATGTGGGGGAGGCTCTGCCGGATCAGCCGGAAGGGGGCCTGCAGCATGAGGGCCAGGATGAGGTCGAACCGCTCGAGGGGGAAGTCCTGCACCGGCGCGATGTGCTGCACGCCCGCGTTGTTGACGAGCACGTCGACGTCGTCGGGAAGGTCGGCCAGGCCGTCCAGGTCGGAGAGGTCCATGGCCAAGGACGTGACCGAGCCGGAGGTGCCGAGCCGTCGAACGAGGTCGGCGAGGCCCGCCTGGTCACGGTCGACCGCATACACGAGGGCGCCCGCCTCCAGGTAGCGCTCGACGACGGCGGCACCGATCCCGCTGGCCGCGCCGGTGACCAGGGCCTTCCGTCCGTGCAGGTCGGGTGGCGTCATCGTCGTCGGGGGCATGAAGGTGACCCTAGAACGGTCTGCCGGGACCCGTGAGGAGGGGTGGCTCGAATGGTCCCTCGGATATCGTTCAGATGTCGCGGAACACCTTGATCGTGGCGCCCAGCGCGTTGAGCCGCTCGGCGAGGTCCTCGTAGCCACGGTTGATGACGTAGACGTTGCGCAGGACCGACGTGCCGGGGGCGGCGAGCATCGCCAGCAGGACGACGACGCCCGGACGCAACGCCGGCGGGCACATCACCTCGGCGGCGCGCCAGCGGGTCGGGCCCTCGATGAGCACCCGGTGGGGGTCGAGGAGCTGCACCTTCGCGCCGACCTTGGTCAGCTCGGTGAGGTAGATCGCCCGGTTCTCGTAGACCCAGTCGTGCAGCATCGTCGTGCCCTCCGCGACCGCCCCGATGAGGGCGAAGAACGGCAGGTTGTCGATGTTGAGCCCGGGGAAGGGCAGCGGGTGGATCTTGTCGATGGGCGCGTGCAGCGGACCGGGGATGGTCGTAAGGTCGACCAGCCGGGTCTGGCCGTTGGCCGAGCGGTACTCCTCGGTGAGGGAGTACGTCATTCCCATGCCCTCGAGGGTGGCCAGCTCGATCTCCATGAACTCGATGGGCACCCGCCGGATGGTGATCTCCGACTCGGTGACGACCGCCGCCGCCAGCAGGCTCATCGCCTCGATAGGGTCCTCGGAGGGGGAGTACTCGACGTCGACGTCGATCACGGCCACACCGTGGACGGTGAGGGTGGTTGTGCCGATGCCTTCGATGCGCACGCCGAGCTTGTCGAGGAAGAAGCACAGGTCCTGGACCATGTAGTTGGGGCTGGCGTTGCGGATCACGGTGACGCCGTCGTGGCGCGCGGCGGCCAGCAGGACGTTCTCGGTGACCGTGTCACCTCGCTCGGTGAGGACGATCGGCCGGGTCGGGCGACGCGAAGGGTCGGTGGTCGCCTCGTAGAACCCGTGGGTCGCGACGACATCCAGGCCGAAGGCCCGCAGGGCCGACATGTGGGGCTCGACGGTGCGGGTCCCGAGGTCACACCCGCCGGCATACGGCAGCCTGAACTGCGCCTGGTCGTGCAGGAGCGGCCCGAGGAACATGATCACCGTGCGGGTGCGGCGGGCCGCCTCCACGTCGATGCCGTCGAGGTCGAGGTGCGTCGGGGGCACGATCTCGAGGTCGTTGGTGCCGGGGAGCCACCGCGTCCTGACGCCGATCGAGGAGAGCACCTCGAGGATGCGGTTGACCTCCTCGATCCGCGCGAGGTTGCGCAGGGTGGTGCGGCCGCGGTTGAGCAGTGACGCGCAGAGCAGGGCGACGGCGGCGTTCTTGGAGGTCTTGACGTCGATGGAGCCGTGCAGCTTCTGGCCGCCGACGATGCGCAGGTGCTGGGGGACGGAGTGGCCGAGGGAGACGAACTCGGAGTCGAGGCTCTCACCGATCCGGGCGAGCGTCTCCAGGCTGAGGTTCTGCTGGCCCTGTTCGATACGAGCGACCGCGCTCTGGCTGGTGCCGAGGGAGCGGGCCAGCTCGGTCTGCGTGAGCCCCTTGTGCCGGCGCGCGTCACGGATGAGAGACCCGATCCGCTGGAGGTAATTGTCGGTCTCCGTCACAGTCATGGCGTCACGCTATCTCACATATGAGATATGTCGTGGCACCGCGCCGCCGGGCCTGGTCAGGTGCTTACGGTGTGGGTGATCGGCCAGACCGGGAGCCAGCGTGCCCGGTGCCCCGGCCCAGCGTCGGGGTCGGTCAGGTGCGGCCACGAGTGGAGCTGTTCGGCGCGCAGGGGAGCCGTTCCGGGCGTACCAGGGCACTGAGGGAGGACACCTGGTGCGTGTCGAAACCCCCCCCCACCATTTATTAGGCGGAAAAGTGCGAGGGTTGCCCTTGAGTCACCTGTGGTCAGGTGGATCAGGCCGGGACGCTGGCGACCCCGGGCGGGAGGAAGCGGCGTCCGGTCACGCGCTCGGCGACG
>JALZBI010000265.1 GCA_030947565.1 Actinomycetota bacterium | reverse complement strand
GTCTCATCCTGCTCATCACCGCCGGAACATGCTCAAGCCCGAGGGTGAGGACAGCCACTCGGCCGACAACATCGTGATCCGGCTGGCCCGCAGGCTGTTCCACACGATCGACCGCTATGACGGCGACCGGTTGTTCACCGTGGAGAACGCCACACGGGTCATGACGCCGATGCTCCTCGTGATGGCCGCGATCGGGGGCACCGACATCTTGTTCGCTCTCGACTCGATCCCGGCGATCTTCGGCCTGACCCAGAACGTCTTCGTCGTCTTCACGGCCACCGCGTTCTCCCTGCTCGGCCTCCGTCAGCTCTACTTCCTCATCGACGGTCTGCTCGACCGGCTCATCTACCTCTCCTACGGCCTGGCCGCGATCCTCGGCTTCATCGGGGTCAAGCTGGTCCTGCACGCGCTGCACGAGAACAACGTGCCGTTCATCAACGGTGGCGAGCCGGTGAAGGTCGTCGAGATCAGCACCGCGCTGTCCCTCAGCGTCATCGGCGGCGTGCTGGTGGTGACGATTGCCGCCTCTCTTCTCAGTCCGAGGGGACGGGCCCAGCAGTCGGTATCGAGCCTGCGGCGCCTCTCGCAGAACTACCTTGACATCGACTACGAGGTCGACCAAGCGATCCGGGCGGCGAGCTACCAAGCTCTGTGACGAGGAGGCCCGGGTCAAGGCGCTGCCCGAGAAGTACCGCCGCTACATCCGTGAGGAGCAGAAGCTCATGGAGCAGCTCCGGACCGCGCACGAGCTGCACGACCGCGGGGTGAGAATGCCGTCCTGACCCAGAGGCAGCGCGCCTACCATCCCGGTATGCCGTCAGCACCCACCCTGGCCTCGTTCGCCCTGGCGTCGTTGGTGCTCATCCTGCTTCCCGGCCCGGCCATGCTGTTCCTCGTCGCCCGCGGGGTGGCCGGTGGTCCGCGGGCCGGAGCCTTTTCGGCCCTGGGGATCGAGTCGGCCACCGCGGTCTACATCGCGGCCACGGCCCTCGGTCTCACCGCCATCCTCGCGGCGTCGACCACGGCCTTCACCGTCGTCCGGTACGCCGGGGCGGCCTACCTGATCGTCCTCGGCATCCGGACGATGCGCGAGCGCAGCACGCCCCATCTCGCCACCACCGGGGCGACCCCGGCGAGCGCCGCCACGCTGTGGCGGCAGGGGTTCCTCGTCGGCGTCGGCAACCCGAAGACCGCCCTGTTCTTCCTCGCCTTCTTCCCCCAGTTCGTCCACCCGAGGCCGGTCCGGCGGCGAGCCAGGTCCTCGTCCTCGGCGCCGTCACGCTCGCCATCGGCACCGTCCTCGACCTCAGCTACGGCCAATTCGGTGGCCTGGTCAGACGCCGCCTGGCCGGCCGCCCGTCCGCCGTGCGCCGCGGCCGGCTCGCGGTGGGGCTCACCTATCTCGGCCTCGGCGGGCTCGCGGCGGTCACCGGCCTGCGGGCCGCCTGACCGGTCGGACCCGGTCGGCCGCGGTGAGCGCCAGCTCGTCGCGCACCATCTCGGCGAACCGGTCGATGCGTTCCGGGACGCCCCGGAAGAACAAGTCGGGCTCGATCACCTCAAGCTCCATGAGGCTGGGTGTCCCCTCGTGCTCGACGAGGTCAACCCGCGCATACGCCAGCCGTCCCGGCGCCGCCGCCATGGCCGCGAGGGCGACCCGCAGCTCCGCCGAGTCCGGCTCGTGCGGCACCTCGGTGCCACCGAGGAACGACTGCGACCGGTAGTCGCCGCTGGCCGGCACCTTGCGCACGGCATGCGACAGCCGGCCGCCGAGAAAGACGAGGGACCGCTCCCCGTCGGCGATCGCCGGCACGAACGGCTGGACGATGACGTCGCCTCGGTCGGCCAGCCGCTCGGCGGCTCGGCTCATCGTGGGGTCGTCGCGGCAGCCGCGCCACAGGGTCCGCGCCCCGCCGTCCACGGCGAGCTTGAGGACCAGCTCCTCCCAGGGACACTCGCGGATCTGGTCGGCGACGTCGGTCGAGGTGCCGGGCACCAATCGAGTCGGCACGGTCGGCACCCCGTGGGACGCCAGCTCGAGCAGGTAGCCCTTGTGCGTGTTCCACCGGATGACGTCGGCGGGGTTGACGAGGCGGGTCAACCGGTCGACCTGGGTCACCCACTGCATGAAGTCGGGCAGCCGGTCGAAGTAGTCCCACGTCGAACGCACCGTGACGAGCGGGTATGCCGCCCAGTCGAGCTCGGTGTCCCAGGCGACGACGTCGACGGTCAGACCGCGTTCGCGCAGACCGTCGGCCACGACCCCGATCTCGGGGTCGGCGTAGCGCTCGTCGGCACACGTCACCAGGGCCACGTCGCCCCCGGTGCCGGCAGCGGTGGGGCTCACCGACGGATCAGCACCGTCGACGCGGCCTTGTCGTGCAGCCCCCGCTGGTCGCGGTCCCAGATCAAGGCCGGCACGGCGAGACAGAGCAGGACGGTGCGCAGCAGGATCTGCACGACCGACGCACGACCACCCGTCACGGACGCGAGCTGCAGCCCGAGCAACCGCTGTCCGAAGGTGGAGCCGAGGGTCGACAGCAGGAGGAGGTTCTCCGCGGCGAAGATGCCGAGCGGTGCCCAGCTGCCGCTGTTGCCTTGTCCCACCGTCACCCCGAACGCGGCGTACGCGACGAGCTGGCACATCGTCCAGTCGATGAAGACGGCGACGAGGCGACGACCGAACCGGCCGACCGAGCCGGTTCCCTGCCGCGGCAGACCGAGCCGACGGCCGGGAAAGTCATCGGCGGCATCGGTTCGCTGGGCGCCGGGTCCCTCGAGCCACGACGCGACATCTCTGCGGTCCACCACTGTCGGGCCCTCCGATGGCCGGGTCTAAGGTCGCTGCCGATCTGCTGTAACTCCGGCGAAACATTCGGGTCACGGCCGGGAAATGCCGTGCCTCTAGTGTCTCACCCGGACACGCATAGCGGGTGGGTGCCCCCAACACAGCCTGCCCGCCACCCATCTCAGGAGGTTTGATGTTCAGCAAGCCCGAGGAAGTCCTCGCGTTCATCAAGAGCGAAGACATCACGTTCGTCGACATCCGGTTCTGTGACCTGCCTGGTGTCATGCAGCACTTCAACGTGCCCGCCCAGACCGTCGACATCGACTTCTTCACCAACGGGCAGGCCTTCGACGGGTCGTCGATCCGCGGCTTCCAGGCGATCCACGAGTCGGACATGAAGCTCATCCCCGACGTGCGCAGCGCCTACGTCGACCCGTTCCGCGTCGAGAAGACGCTCATCATGAACTTTTCCATCGTCGACCCCTTCACCGACGAGCCCTATAGCCGCGACCCTCGCAACATCGCGGCCAAGGCCGAGGCTTACCTCAAGTCCACCGGCATCGCCGACACCGCGTACTTCGGCGCCGAGGCTGAGTTCTACATCTTCGACGACGTCCGCTTCGAGACGAAGCAGAACGCCGGCTACTACTTCATCGACTCGATCGAGGCCGCCTGGAACACCGGCCGGATCGAGGAGGGCGGCAACCAGGCGTACAAGACCCGTTACAAGGGCGGGTACTTCCCCGTGCCGCCGGTCGACCACTTCGCCGACATGCGCGACAAGATCTGTCTCGGCCTCGACGATGTCGGCCTCAAGGTCGAGCGTTCTCACCACGAGGTCGGCACCGCCGGTCAGCAGGAGATCAACTACACCTACAACACGCTGCTGCAGTCCGGCGACGACATGATGAAGTTCAAGTACGTCGTCAAGAACACCGTCTTCCAGGCCGGCAAGACGGCCACCTTCATGCCCAAGCCGCTGTTCGGCGACAACGGCTCGGGTATGCATACGCACCAGTCGCTATGGAAGGACGGTGAGCCCCTCTTCTACGACGAGAGCGGCTACGGCGGCCTGTCCGACCTGGCCCGCTGGTATGTCGGTGGCCTGCTGGCGCACGCACCGTCGCTGCTCGCGTTCACTAACCCGACGGTGAACTCCTACCACCGGCTCGTGCCGGGCTACGAGGCTCCGGTCAACCTCGTCTACTCCGCGCGCAACCGATCGGCCTGCGTCCGTATCCCGATCGCCGGCACGTCGCCCAAGGCCAAGCGCATCGAGTTCCGCATCCCCGACCCGTCGGCCAACCCCTACCTGTCGTTCGCGGCGCAGCTGATGGCCGGTCTCGACGGGATCAAGAACCGCATCGAGCCCCCGGAGCCGGTCGACAAGGACCTCTACGAGCTGCCCCCCGAGGAGCACGCCGCGATCGCCCAGGTGCCCGGTTCGTTGCCCGCAGTGCTCGATGCCCTGGAGGCCGACCACGAGTACCTCCTCGCGGGGGACGTCTTCACGACCGACCTCATCGAGACGTGGATCGACTGGAAGCGCGTCAACGAGGTCGACCCGATCCGCTTCCGCCCCCACCCGCACGAGTTCGAGATGTACTACGACATCTAGAGCCGGAGGGCTTCCGGCCTTCACGTGCACAGCATGACGA
>JALZBI010000264.1 GCA_030947565.1 Actinomycetota bacterium | reverse complement strand
CGCCGCCTTCCCGGGGGACATGACGATGAGAAGGACAACCGCATAGACCAGGAAGCGCCCCACGATCAGCCCCGCCTCGAGCCGCCGATGGGGGATGTCACGCCGTTCGGCGAGGGTTCGCAACCCGGCGACGTGCAGGCTGAGTCCTTCGAGGAGCAGCATCGGGAAGAACAGGTAGCCCTGGCGGCTGGTGATCGGGCTCAGCCAGGTCGGCCGCCGGGCGGCGTCTCGTTGGGTGAAGACGAGGCCCCCGGCCGCGATGTCGGGGTCACGGTCGAGCTGGTTCGGGCTGCGATGGTGCTTGTTGTGCTTGTGGGTCCACCACCCGTAGCTCAGTCCGATGACCATGGTCGACACCAGCCGGGAGGACCATTCGTTGGCCTTGGGCCGGGCGAACACCTGACGGTGGGCGGCGTCGTGCGCCAGGAACCCGAACTGGCTGAGCACGATGCCGCTGACGACGGCGACCGCTATCTGCCACCACGAGTCGCCGATGAGCAGCGAGGCGGCCACCGCGGCCGCCATGGCTCCGAAGAGGGTGCCGGTCCGCCCGGCGTAGGTGGGCAGCCGACGCTCCAGTAGGCCGGAGGCCCGCACGGCGGCGCTCAGCTCCGCGAAGTCGCTCACCGGTCTGACCCGGGGGGACCGGAGGGACGCGGGGGAGCCGGCGGGAGGTGGTGGGGCGCTCATCGCCAGGCCACCAGAGCGGCGGGGAGGCCGCGGCGGGCCCGCGCCAGACGTCCACGCACGGTGCTGACCGGCGCGCCGGTCGTCTGGGCGATCTCGGCGTAGGAGTGGTGATGGAGCTCCCGCAGGACCCAGACGTCACGCTGGTCGGACGGCAGCTCGTGCAACGCCCGGCTCAGGGCGGTGTCGATCGCCGTGAGCTGGGCCTGCTGGGCGGGTCCATCGCCCGGGTCCGCGACGAGGACGCCGACCGGGTGGGCAGCCACGTTGTCGTCCCAGCTGAGACTGACGGGGTGGTGTGAACGCTGACGCAGCGTCTGCAGGCACCGACGCGTCATGATCTGGTACAGCCAGGCGCGGAACAGCTGCGGTTCCAGAAGCGTGGGGAGGCGGCGCCAGGCCAGCACCAGAGTCTCCTGGACCGCGTCCTGCGCCACGCCGCCGTCGGCCAGCAGCCACACCCCGAGCCGCAGCAGGTCATCGCGGTGGGTCCGGACGAGGCACTCGTATGCCTCGAGGTCACCGGTTCGTGCCGCGGTGACCAACGACATCTCCAGGCCGTGCCCGCGAGCCGAGGGGCCACCGGCCACCCCGCCTTCGTGATCGCCCGTGGGCCGGGGCGGGGAAGGGGACACCCCGGGGTAGGCGTCCGGCGACGCCCCGCGGCGTCCCCAGCTGGGCCCGGTGAGCTCGGAACCCGGGACCAAGGTCAGGGGGGCCCGCTCCGCCGACGGCGGGCATGTCTCGGCATGCGTTCCCGCATCCGGCTCCGGCCCCGAGGATGACGGAACAACCTTCATGAAGACCTGCCTCGGGTTACGTCGAGGGCGCTACCGGGGCTGGGGCAGCAGCCACGATGTGGCTGAGGGCAAGTCTTCGGCCGGGCGACTTCCCTGTCAACTGGACTCACCCGACGAGGGGTCGAGGCCGCCAGAGACGGTCCCTCCGCAAGCCCGACAGGCACCGCCCGGCTGGCGCCCGCGCATACCGGGTGAACCAGGCAGGAGCCGGTCCCGGTGCCTGTCTGAAGCGCGCACCACGTCGTTGACGGCGACGGCTGCCGAGCCCTAGCGTCACAGTCCTCACTGAGTCGAGCGTGATGCACCTCGGGAGGGTGTTGTGGCGAACGAGGCGACGAGCCTGCGGTTGGTCCGACCCGAGGACCTGCTCGTGCTCGACGTCACGCTGCGCAACCTGCGCACCGGTGACGACGGTCGGCTACGCGTCGTCGACCCGGCGTCGCCCGGGCGGATCGTCATCGGCCTACCGCCTCAACACGTCGCCGAGGCCGCGTTCCAGGAGAACGAGACCCAGAACCAACCGGTCGACCCCCTTCCGGTGCGCTCGTCCGCAGCGGCGCCCAGCCGGCTCGCCTTCGACGTGCCCGCCGACGGGCCGGCCAACATCGACGGCATCCCGTGCACCGTCGCCGGGCTGCTCGACTGGGCCAGGCTGCAGCCGGCCCTCGCCCCCAACGCCCTCCCGCCGGGCACCCCGACCACGTCCGGGGGTCTCCGCCCCGCCGACCCCGCCGCCGACGTCACCGCGCTGGAGCTCGCCTACCGGCTGGTGCTTTCTCCCGTCGGCGAGCACGGCTGGGCGCACCGCCCCCACGCCTTCACCAGTCCGGCGGGCGTCACCGAGCTCTGGCACACCCGGCTGGTCGGGACGAACCCGTCGTCGGTGCGCGCGATCTTCGGCCGACCGACCGACCCGTTCCTCACCTCGCTGTCGTCGAGCGACATCGCCGACCTGGTGACCCTGACCGGTGACTTCGGCAACACGCCCAAGTCGGCCGGCGAGCTGGGCATCCCCTTCTTCCTCTGGCTGCTCTGGACTCGCCGGCTCAGCCCCTTGGGCCGGCCCATCGTCCCGCCGCCGGCGACCCTGACCGCTGAGCACATCACCCTGACCGCTCTGGGGGCGCACCACCACGTGCTCGGGTCGTTCGACTTCCCTCGCGACGACCAGAAGCCCGCCGACCTCCAGCGCGTGGGCATCACGGTGCCGGCGGTCCGGGCCTACGAGCACATCACCGGCCTGGGCCGCGACCAGTACGTCAAGGTGGTCAAGCGCGGTTGCCTCGACACCGGTCATCGAGCGACCGTCGTCAAGATCACCGAACGCCGGTTCGAGCCGGTCTCATTGGGCACCGAACCCGGACCGCACGGGCCGGTCGGGGTGTTCGGGACCCGCGCCGTGCTGCGGCAGTACTACCGGATCGTCGTCACCCAGCCCGCGCTCGACTACCGGGACCTGGCCGTCGGCTACCCGAAGGGCCGCCGGGAGATGCCGCTGCGCACCATCGAGATCCGCACGCTGGAGACGCCGAAGATCGACCTGGGGATCCCCTTCACGGCGGAGGTCACCCAGGACCAGATCGACCACGTCCTCGGCAGCCCGTTCTGGATCAAGGCCGGTGGTCAGCTCGTCCCGTTCGACGTCGACAGCATCGACGGTGAGGGGCGCCGGGTCAGCCTGACGAAGCCGATGATGTTCATCCCCTACCTGTTCATCGGCAACACCGACGCCGTCCTCACCGCGTTCAACGGTGCCCCGTCGACCAGCCGGCGGGCCACCGTCCGGGCCCAGAAGCTGGCGCTGACCGAGGCGCTGCCCGGCAAGCCCGACGCGACCAGCGCCCCCACCGACTACCTGATCTTCGACCTGGTCAAGATCGCGAACAGTGCCGGTATGCCGCGCGACTACATCCCAGGGTGGCTGCCCCGGGCGGTCACCGCCGGGGTCCACCTGGAGTCCGTGGAACGGCTCACCGGCTCGGCTCGGTCGCTGGAGGTCCAGCTGTCCCCGACCTACCTGGACCACGGTTTCGACCAGGGGGCCAACCCGGCAAGCCTGTTCGCGGCCTACCCGCAGGTCGGCCTGGGTATGGGAGCGGCGTCCGGGGGCGGGGTCGCAGCGCCCTCCGTCACGCTCGACGCCCTCTCGGCAACGCAGGGTGCGATGGCGAGCGCGATGGCCGCCGGCGTCGGCACGCCCGCGCTGAAGAGCCTGCTCGCTGGTATGACGCTGTTCGGCACCGTGGAGCTGGCCGATCTGCTGGCCCCGATGGGCCCGGCCCTGCCGGGCGGGCCGGCAGCGGGAACCGACGCCGACCTGGACGCGGCGCTCGCCGACCCCGCCGGGCTCATCCGGACGCCCGTGATCCGCACGCGCCCGGTGCCGGGACCGGACGGGCGGCCCGTCGCCACCACCACCCGGCTGGTCTGGAAACCCCAGCTGCTCGACACCCCGCCGGTCACGCCGCTGTTCGAGCTCGGCACCGCACAGCTCCTGCTCGACGTCCGCACGGTCACCCGGCTGGACGGCGCACCACCCGAGACCACGGTCGCCGGGGAGCTGCGCGGGTTCTCGCTGACCCTCGCGGGGGTCGTGCGGGTGTCCATGGGCACCTTGAAGTTCGTGTCCCTGCCAGGGCGCAAGCCGGACGTGACCGCCGACGGTGTCGAGCTGCAGTTCGTCGGAGCCCTGGCGTTCGTCGACACCATCCGGCGGCTCCTGCCGGCCGACGGGTTCTCCGACCCGCCGGCCATCACGGTCACGCCCGAGGGGATCCAGGCCGGCTTCTCCCTGGGCATTCCGACCGTCGGGGTCGGCATCTTCTCCCTGCAGAACCTGTCGCTCTCCGCGGCCCTCTCGCTGCCCTTCGTGGGGAAGCCGGCCGGCCTGCGGTTCGCCCTTTCGTCGCGTGAGCACCCGTTCCTGGTCACGGTCACCTTGTTCGGCGGCGGCGGGTTCTTCGCCCTT
>JALZBI010000263.1 GCA_030947565.1 Actinomycetota bacterium | reverse complement strand
GCGTTATGGCGCAACCTGGTCGGCCCGGGACCCATCGCCGTGCACACGCCGGTGCAGCTCGCCGAGCAACAGGCGGGGCTCGTCTCCGACCTACGCCTGACGGCGGCCCGGTATCCGGGCGACCCGCGCGTCCACCGCCTCGTCGCCCACCTGCGCCGGCTCAGCCCTCGCTTCGTCGAGCTGTGGGACTCGGGCGACCTCCAGCCGTTTCACGAGCCCTCCCGGCACAAGGTCATCGACCATCCCGAGATCGGTCGCATCGGGCTCGACTGCGACACCCTGGTCATCGCCGCCGACGACCTGCGCATCATGGTCTACACGGCCGAGCCTGGCACCGAGGACGCCGACCGACTGGCCCTGGCCGTCGTGCTCGGTAGGCAGGCTCTGACGGAGTAGGTCGTCCGACGGACCGGACAGTCCGCCTCACCGGCAGCGGGTACGCAGCGTCTCGACGCCTTCCCCGGTCAGGTCGTCCACGTGCTCCTGGCGCCCAGTCATCGCCATGATCCCCAGGGGCCGGCGGATGTCCTCGGCGTGAACGACGACCTCACCTATCCACGTGGGCTTCGGCCCGGGCGGGGAGGTCTTCGAAGCCTGCACCGCGCGGAAACCCGCCAAGGTGGCGTCGACATCGGCGACCAGCCGGCGGGAGAGGCCGGCGTGCACGTACCGGTCGACGTTGAAGCCGGCCCTGGCGAACTGGCCGATGAAGGCGCCCGGGCTCGTGGACGCAGCGGCGGTGAGGTGGGCGACGATGTCGCGGATCGTCCAGTCAGGGCACAGCGACGGGCTGGCCCACTGCTCGGGCGTCAGGCCGACGAGATCGTCGGCGAGGGCGCCCCGCTCAGCGGCGACGAGGATCCATAGGTGGATCATGGCGGACGCTCCCCGTCGGGTCGGACCAGCGGCCGGGCCAACGGACGCCAGAAGGCCATTCCACCCACCGGCCGTGGCCATCCGGACGACTGCTCCGGGAAGGCCTGCCGGCACCCTGCCCGAAGGGCCCATTCGTGCCGGTGCGGACCCAAAGCCCGACGCTGGAGGGGAGCGAGTCGCTACCGTGCCCGCATCGGGACCACCCACGCGGCATCGGGCAGATTGGCAGGCCGGCGATTGAGCTCGCTCTCCCCGTCTCGGACACGGCGCACTGAGCGCCAAGCTCGCATCGCCACCGTGTTCCTTGTCGGTATCGCGGTAACCTCCCTGGCCGGCTGCACCACGGGCCAGACCGGTCCGTCGGCGAGTGCGCCACCCACCGCCGCGAGCCCGCCGACTCCGACCGGTGACGTTGCTCGCTCCGTCGACATCGGTGGAGGTCGCACCATGTACCTGACCTGTAGCGGCGGGGGGAGTCCCATGGTCGTCCTCGTCAGCGGGCTCGGGGAGCGCGCGGACAACTGGTCCGTCACAACGGACCCAAGCACCGCCGGACAGGCCGTGTTCCCCCAGGTGGCCAAGGTCACCAGGGTATGCGCATACGACCGCCCGGGGACGGAGACGACGACCGCCGCCGGCCGACAGGAGAGCCGATCCACCTCGGTGCCCCAGCCCACGAGCGGCGCCCAGGCGGCCGACGACCTGAACGCGATGCTCGTCGCCTCCGGCGAGCCCGGGCCCTACGTGCTCGTCGGCCACTCCTACGGCGGCGACATCGTCCAGCTCTACGCGGCCGCCCATCCCGCGCCGGTCGCCGGTCTTGTGCTCGACGACGCGCTCAGCGAGGACCTGCCCACCCGCCTGACGCCGGAGCAGTCCGACGCCCTCGAACGGCTGAACAGCCCCACGGCGCAAGGGCGCCCACCGGGAGCGGAGGAGTTCCGGTTCACTGTCGTCTTCCCGGAGCTCCGCGCCAGCGCCGCCAGGATCCCCAGGGTGCCCACCGTCGTCCTGAGCGCCGACCGTAAGGTCATCTCCGCCGCCGACATCGCGTCAGGGCAGCTCCCGGCGTTCGTCACCCAGGAGTTCGCCGACGCCTTGTGGAGCGCCCAGCTGGCCGCGCAGGACGACCTGGCGGCGAAGTTTCCGGGCTCCTCGCACATCACGAAGACGAGCTCGGGCCACTACATCCACATCGAGCAACCGCAGGTGGTCGTCGACGCCATAGTCCAGGTGATCGGCCAGGCTCGAGGAGCCGCCAAACCGAGCTGACGGGCCCCATGAGCGCCATGCCGAACCGACGGCGGATCCATCGCTCGTTGCTGACAGCCGCAGACCTCGTGGCCACCTTCCGGTTCGCGTTGGCGGGAGCCATCGCCGCGATGTCCTACGACGGCAACCTCCTCGACGTCCTGCACGCCGACATCGGGCGTGACGAACAGCCCGTCGATCCGCTCTCCTGCACCGGTCCCGTCCTGGCGCGAGGCTGACCAAGGTGGGAAGCCGTCGACTATGGCGGTCCCGGGGCCTTCTGCGTCGCTCCGCTCTCGTCAGGGCGGCGTATGCCGTCGACTCGACGATCGTCGCGCCGGCGACCTTGCCCAGCGCGCTGACCAGGGCGGCGCAGAAGAACGACGCGGTGCCGGCGGCCCGGACCTCGCCAGATGTCGGGCGCTGACGTCGTGCTACGGCAGGCGGACCTCCGCCACGATCGGTCGGTGGTCGGAGGCCATCGGTGATCCGGGGGACGCGTGGTCCACCCAGGAGTCCCGGACCTGGATGTCGGGCGTAACGAACATCCAGTCGATCTGCTCGCCCTCGCCGTCATGGTCTTGTTCGAGACCGACAAACGTCCGCAGCCGCTGTCGGGGCTGGTCGCGCGGTGCCAGCGCGTCGCGCAGGCCGGCTCGGACGAGGGTGTCGTATGCGGGGGACCCCTGCGCCGCGTCGTTGAAGTCGCCCACGACGACGGTGGGGCCGTCCTGAGCGTGTTGAGCCACCAGCCCGGCGCCGAGGACGCGGGCCTGGCCCCCCACGTGGTCGAGGTGGGTGTTGACGACGGTGAAAGTCGTGTCTGAGGCCGCCTCGTGGAACCGCACGGCGGTCAGCATTCGCGGCAGGTGAACGTCGTCAGCCGTGGAGCCGGGCACCTCCGGCGTCGCCGACAGCCACCGGTGTCGAACGTCGAGCACGGTCAGCGCGGTGGAGTCGTAGACGACGCCACACGTCTCGTCGGTGAGGCGGCCCCGCCGCCCCTCACCGACCCACCGGTATGCGTGGGGTAGCTCACTGACGAGGGCGTCGAGCATCCCGGCTGAGGCTTCCTGGGTGCCGAGGACTGTTGGCCTGAGGGTCGCCAGTCGCTGGGCTACCTGTAGACAGCGCCCCGTCCAGGGAGGGGCGGCTGAAACGGAGTCGGTAAGGACGTTCCACGTCATGACCCGCATCGGGCCGAAGATAGCGGGAAGGAGCCGGCCATCGAGGAGGGGTCCTGGACCGGCTCCCTTTGCCGCCGGACGTTCACGGCTCGTGGGTGCTACCCACCGCCCAGAATGGGCGACTCCTAGTTCTGCAATCGCCCTGTGAATGCTGGTCGGAGCGGCTTCATCCCGCCGGCGACGCTCGTCTGGGGCAGCCCTCGGTGGATTCCGATTTCCGTCCTGGAGCGTCAGGTGGAGCGGGCGGACGGATCCCCACGATCGTCAATGACCCGCACGCCGGCCACTGGCCAGCCCCGAACTTTATGTTGAGAGTGTTCCGTCCGGATGACTGGCCCCAGCGGCGCGGCCGGCGGCTCGGGGGGCCCGATGCCGCATTCGGCGCCCAAGCGCGCTCTCGGCCAGACGGCTGAGGACCGCAGGGCGCTTCGATCCCAAGTGCAGGCCGCTATGGCCGTCGGGTCTCCTGGGGCTCGACCAGGGTTACCTCGAGCCACCATCATCAGGTGATGGACGGTGGTTCACGCGCTCGGTTGATGACGGTGCCTTTGGTGGCGCTGCTTGCTGGCGCGCTGCTTTCCGTACTGCTCGGCATCTTTGGCGCGAAGCATGAGCCGACGTCTCAGGCGTTGACCACGTTGGGCTTCGGCAACCTGATCGAGATGAAGGTGTGGCTTGCGGTGGCCACGGGTGTCCTCGGTCTTCTACAGCTGGGCGGTGCCTTATGGATGTATGGACGGTTGGGGGCCGCGGCGCCGGCGTGGGTGGGCCCAGGTCACCGGGCTTGCGGCTATCTGGCTCTTCTGGTCAGTGTTCCAGTGGCCTACTCGTGCCTCTGGTCGCTCGGTTTTCAGTCCTCGAATGCCCGGGTCCTGACGCACTCCTTGGTCGGCTGCGCCTTCTACGGGCGCGTTCGTGGTCAAGGTGGCCGGTGTGCGCTCGAAGACGGCACCACGGTGGTTCCTCCCCCTCGCCGGTAGCGCACTGTTCACGCTGCTGGTCGCGGTCGTGGTGACCTCGGCCGGGTGGTATCTCACCCAGAACGGTCTACCGTCCAGCAGCCCCTACTGACCCCGCGCCCGCCTCACGCTGCGGCCAGCAGGTGGACGAGGACGATGACGTTGTCGAGGGAGTGCTGGACCTTGTCGAAGG
>JALZBI010000038.1 GCA_030947565.1 Actinomycetota bacterium | reverse complement strand
CTCATCGACAACCGGGTCGTCATCAACAACCACCTGGCCCGCTCTCGCGGCGGCAAGATCTCGTTCACGCACCTCATCGGCTACGCCCTCGTCAAGGCCCTGCGGGCCATCCCGGAGATGAACTACGGCTACGCGGAGCGTGATGGCAAGCCCGTCATCGTCAAGCCGGCCCACGTCAACATGGGCCTGGCCATCGACATGGCCAAGCCCGACGGCACCCGCCAGCTGCTCGTCCCCAGCATCAAGGGCGCCGAGACGATGGACTTCGTGCACTTCTGGAGTGCCTACGAGGACATGGTCCGTAAGGCCCGGGCGAGCAAGCTGACGGTCGAGGACTTCCAGGGCACGAGCATCAGCCTCACCAACCCCGGCACCATCGGCACGGTCCACTCGGTGCCACGGCTCATGCAGGGCCAGGGTGCGATCATCGGCGTCGGCGCCTTGGAGTACCCCGCCGAGTGGCAGGGCGCGAGCACCGAGACGCTCAACCGCAACGCCGTCAGCAAGACGGTCACGCTCACCAGCACCTATGACCACCGGATCATCCAGGGCGCCCAGTCCGGCGACTTCCTGCGGGTGGTCCACTCGCTGCTCCTCGGCGAACAGGGCTTCTACGACGAGATCTTCGAGTCGCTGCGCATCCCTTACGAGCCGATCCGCTGGGTCCAGGACGTCAGCGCCAGCCATGACGAGGACATCAACAAGGTCGCCCGGGTGCAGGAGCTCATCCACGCATACCGGGTCCGTGGCCACCTCATGGCCGACACCGACCCGTTGGAGTACCGCCAGCGCCGGCACCCCGACCTCGACGTCACCACCCACGGACTCACCCTCTGGGACCTCGACCGGTCGTTCGCCACCGGCGGCTTCGGCGGCGAGCCGTTCCTCAAGCTGCGCCGCATCCTCGGCATCCTGCGCGACTCCTACTGCCGCACCGTCGGCATCGAGTACATGCACATCCAGGACCCCGAGCAGCGGGCCTGGATCCAGGCCAAGGTCGAGGTGCCCTATGCCCGCATCAGCAGCGACGAGCAGATGCGGATCCTGCGGCGGCTCAACGCGGCTGAGGCCTTCGAGACCTTCCTGCAGACCAAGTTCGTCGGCCAGAAGCGGTTCTCCCTCGAAGGCGGCGAGTCGGTCATCGCGCTGCTCGACCGCATCCTCAGCAACGCCGCCAACGAGGGCATGGACGAGGTGTGCATCGGGATGCCGCACCGCGGCCGCCTCAACGTGCTCGCCAACATCGCCGGCAAGTCCTACGGCCAGATTTTTCGCGAGTTCGAGGGCAAGCAGGACCCCAAGTCGGTGCAGGGCTCCGGCGACGTGAAGTATCACCTCGGCACCGAGGGCGTCTTCTCCACGGAGGACGGCTCCACGACCAAGGTCTACCTCGCGGCCAACCCCTCCCATCTCGAGGCCGTCGACCCGGTGCTCGAGGGCATCGCTCGGGCCAAGCAGGACCGGCTCGACCTGGCCGGCGAGGCGTTCACCGTCCTTCCCGTGCTCATCCACGGTGACGCGGCGTTCGCGGGCCAGGGTGTCGTCGCCGAGACGCTCAACCTCTCGCAGCTGCGCGGCTACCGGACCGGCGGCACCATCCACCTCGTCATCAACAACCAGGTCGGCTTCACGACCTCGCCGTCGGCGTCGCGGTCGTCGGTCTACTCCACCGACGTCGCCCGGATGATCCAGGCGCCGATCTTCCACGTCAACGGCGACGACCCGGAGGCGTGCGTGCGGGTGGCCGAGCTGGCCTACGAGTTCCGTCAGACGTTCAACAAGGACGTCGTCATCGACCTCGTCTGCTACCGCCGGCGCGGCCACAACGAGGGCGACGACCCGTCGATGACACAGCCGTTGATGTACAACCTCATCGAGGCCAAGCGCTCGGTGCGCAAGCTCTACACCGAGTCGCTCATCGGCCGGGGCGACATCTCGGTCGAGGAGGCCGAGGCGGCGCTGCGCGACTACCAGCAGCAGCTGGAGCGGGTGTTCCTCGAGACCAAAGAGGCGACGAAGAACCCGCCGACCGCCTCGAGCGCCTCGGCCGACAACCGCAGCCGCGGGCTGGAGAAGCCGGCCGCGCAAGCGGCTGACGACGCCGCCGCGCCGCGCTGGAAGAACAACACCGCCGTGCCGCTCGAGGAGCTGCACGCCATCGGCGACGCGTTCACCGCGGTGCCCGAGGGCTTCACCGTGCACCCCAAGCTGCGCCAGCTGCTCGACCGTCGTCTGGCGATGACGCGCGACGGCGGCATCGACTGGGCCATGGGTGAGCTGCTCGCGTTCGGCACGCTGCTCAAGGAGGGCACCCCGGTGCGCCTCGCCGGTCAGGACAGCCGTCGCGGCACCTTCGTGCAGCGGCACGCGGTGCTCATCGACAAGCACAGCGGCGCGGAGTGGACCCCGCTGCTGTACCTCGGCGAGGACCAAGGCCGGTTCTGGGTCTACGACTCGCTGCTCAGCGAGTTCGCCGCTGTGGGCTTCGAGTACGGCTACTCGGTCGAGCGACCCGACGCGCTCGTGCTGTGGGAGGCCCAGTTCGGCGACTTCGCCAACGGTGCCCAGTCGATCGTCGACGAGTTCATCTCCTCCTCAGAGCAGAAGTGGGGCCAGCGCTCCTCGGTCGTGCTGCTGCTGCCGCACGGCTACGAGGGTCAGGGACCCGACCACTCCTCGGCCCGCATCGAGCGCTACCTGCAGATGTGCGCCGAGGACAACATGACGGTCGCCTACCCGTCGACGCCCGCGTCCTACTTCCACCTGCTGCGCCGTCAGGCGTATGCCCGGCCGCGCCGGCCGCTCATCGTCTTCACCCCCAAGTCGATGCTTCGGCTCAAGGCCGCGGCGAGCCCGGTCGAGGACTTCATCCACGGGGGTTTCCGGCCCGTGCTGCCCGACAGCGGAAACGTCGGGACGTTGGACGGCGCCGCGGTGACCCGGGTGATCCTCGCGTCCGGCAAGGTCGTCTACGACCTCGAGGCGGAGCGCACCAAGCGGGAGGACACGACGACCGCGATCCTGCCCGTCGAGCGGCTGGCCCCGGTCCCGGCGGCCGAGATCGCCGAGGCGCTGCGGGCCTACCCGAACGCCGAGGTGCTCTGGGTGCAGGACGAGCCGCGCAACCAGGGGGCCTGGCCCTACATGGCGCTCAACCTGCCGGAGGCCATGGAGGAGCACGGCGAGACCCGCCCGCTGCGCCTCGTCTCGCGGATGGCGTCCGCGTCACCGGCCACCGGGTCGCACAAGAAGCACGAGGTCGAGCAGGAGAACCTCGTCGCGGCGGCCTTCGACCGCTGACCCGGCCGGACGCGTACCCGATGTACTTCACCGACCGCGGCATCGAGGAGCTGGCCGCCCGCCGCGGGGAGGAGGAGGTCAGCCTCGACTGGCTGGCCGAGCGCTTAAGGACCTTCGTCGACCTCAACCCCGAGTTCGAGGTCCCCGTCGAGCGGCTGGCCACCTGGCTGGCCCGCCTCGACGACGACGACTAGGCGTGGAGGCAGGTCTAGGGCTGGTCTGGTCCGTTCTGGGGCAGGTGTAAGGCCTCCCCTGCCACCCTCCCTGTGTGCGTCCTGCACCTAATAGGAGTGCAGCGCACGGATGACCCGAAGCGGCCGCGACATCAGGAGCGCAGCGCACGGATTCCCGTGCGCTGCGCTCCTCATGTCGGGCCACCGTGCGCTGCCTTCCTATTAGGGGAAATCCCGGGGTGGGCGTTCCGACGGCGGCGGGCGCCGCGAGGCGTGACCGTTGGGGGCCCCGCGCCATGCCACGATGACACCCGTGAGTGAGCAGAGCACCGAGCCGACCGACAGCAGCGAGCCGCAGTTCATCCCCAGCGCCGAATTCAGCGTCTCGGAGGGGCGGCGCGACGTGGGGCTCTGCTTCCTGGGGGCGTCGATGACCGCCGGTTACGGAGACCCCAAGGGGCTCGGCTGGGTCGGCCGCGTCGTCAGCCGCACGCAGCACCCGGACCTCGACCTCACCGCTTACAACCTCGGAGTCCGCGGTGACACCTCGGCCGAGGTGATGGCCCGCTGGCGCGCCGAGACCGCACCTCGGTGGGCCTCGCGCACAGAGCGGCGCCTCGTCCTCATGGTGGGAGCGAACGACATCGCCCATGGGGTGAGCACGGCGCGCTCTCGTCTCAACCTGGCCAACATCCTCGACGAGGCCACGACGAGCGGCATCGCGGCCTTCGTCGTCGGGCTCACGCCGAGTCTCGACAGCGAGATGAACGGACGCGTCGAGGCGCTCGCCGAGGCCCAGGCCGACGTCTGTTCGCGGCGCGGTGTCACCTACGTCGACTGCTTCCGGCCGCTTGTCGGTCACGACCAGTGGCTGTCCGACCTCAACGCCTCGGCCGACCGGGTCCACCCCGGACAGGCGGGCTACGGGCTCATCGCCTGGCTCGTGCTGCACAACGGCTGGTACGACTGGTTGCGCATCTCGTCCTGACCCTTGCTCTTCTGGCCAACGCGATATAACGTGTTCCGAACAAACGCGCTATAGCGCGTATGCGGGCAGCGTTCAGCGGCCCGGTCGCGCGGACAGGAGCAGCAGTGGTAGCACAGGAGTGGAGCATCGACGGTCCACGGGTCCTCGACATCGGCGACGAGCACGAACAGGTCACGAGCCTGCAGGTCGGGATCGTCGCGGGCCGGGTCGACGTCGTGACCCACGACGACTCCCCGACCGCGCGCGTCGAGGTGACGCAGGTCGAGGGCCTGCCCGTGCGGGTGCGCTGGGATGGCGGCACCCTGCGGGTCATCCACGGCAAGGATGACGACGCCAACATCCTGGACATGCTCAAGCGGACGTTCGAGACCTTCGGACGCAACCGGGCCGTGATCAGCATCTCTGTCCCGGTGGCCACCCGCGCCTCGGTGAGCACCGTGAGCGCGGCCGCGGTGGTGTCCGGCGTGCACGAGAAGGTCACCGTCAACACGGTGTCAGGTGCGGTCACCATCAGCGACGTCGTCGGCGCCATCGACCTCAACACGGTCAGCGGGACGGTCGACGGCGACGACCTCGACGGCCCCACCACGGTCAACACCGTCTCCGGCAGTGTCACCCTGCAGGGCAGCCGGCTGCCGTCGGTCGATGCCAACACGGTCAGCGGCGACATCGCGATGGACCTCACGTCGGGCGCGGCCACGATCCAGTCCAGCTCGGTTTCGGGCGACGTCACGGTGCGGGCCCCCCTCACCGGGTACGACATCGAAGGACACACGGCAACGGGGCATGTCATCGTCGACGGCCGTACCCTTCCCAGGGCGGGGCGCAACGGGTTCGGCGGCCCCGGCAAGGGGGGGCGCCTGTCCGACGGCGACGGGTCGCTCAAGGTCAAGGCCAGCGCGGTGTCCGGGAGCATCGTCGTGCTCCGGTCAACGGCGACGGGCACCGTCCCGAGCACACCGCAGGACCAGCCCCCCTCAGCCGGTCGGCCGCCGCAGGACCGGCCGCCGCAGGACCCGCCGCCCACGAGCCCGTCGCCGCAGGACAGCCCGCCCGAGGCGTACCGGCCCGTCGACGGGACGGACCGCTGACATGAGCCCCGTCTTCGCTCACGGCCAGCTGCGCCTGTACCTGCTCAGCGCCCTGGCCCAAGGCCCTCGGCACGGCTACGAGGTGATCCAGGACCTCGAGCAGCGGTTCAACGGGCTCTACACACCGAGCGCCGGCACCGTCTACCCCCGGCTCGCCAAGCTCGAGGAGGAGGGCCTGGTCGAGCGGTCCGAGGAGGGACGCAAGTCCACCTATTGCATCACGGAGGCCGGACGGCACGAGGTGGATGCCCGGGCCGGCGACGTCCAGGACCTGCACGACGACCTCGACCAGTCGGTGCGCCAGCTCGCGGAGGAGGTCCGGGCCCGCGTCCAGCACCAGGCCAGTGACCTGCGCACGGAGCTGAGGAACGCCGCGCGGGAGGCTCGGGCTTCGGCCATCCCCGCGGGCGGTCATGGCCACGGGGGCTCCCCATCGGACGCGGCAGCGTACGCCGACCTCGAGCAGGCGGTGAACGCCTTCCGCGGGGAGGTCCGGCGGATGTGGCGCCGGCGCGGCCTCACCGCCGACCAGACGCGGGAGGTCGTAGGCATCCTGGCCGAGGCCGCCACCCGCATCCGCGCCGTCGTCGAGAGGCGCTGACCGGGGCTGACTCCGGCCGTGGTGGGCTCGCTCCGGCGTCAGACGACGGGGCGGGCCCGAACCGCGGCGACGCCCGCGGTGCCGAGGCCGAGCACGACCAGCACCAGCAACCCGCTGGCCACCAGCCGGTCCTCGGCGCCGTAGAGGGCGACGATCACCGGGATCAGGAGTCCGTTCCACACCACGGTGGCGACGGTCGCCCGACCCGACCCGACCCACCACACCCGGGCGAGCACGGCCAGGAGTGCGGCGAACACGAGGATCAGCGCGAGCGACAGGACCACGTTGGTCACACTCGTCCCCTCGCCGAGCGCCAGCTCACGCCCGTAGAACCCGGCCAGGCCGACGAGCAGCACGACGTGGACGAGGCACACCCCTGCCGCTGCCCGGGCCCAGGGGGTCCGCGGGCGGGCCGGACCGTCCTCCCCGCCCGGGCCGTCGGAGGCTCCCTGGGGGGTACGGTCGGTCACGATCGCCGAGCGTACCCAGGCCGGCTGGCGTCCCCCGCAGGAGGCCACCGGTATTTCGACGTCGAGATGGTTGCCCTTCCCCGCCTCAAGCGTCACACTGGAGGGCGGCCTGTTGGAACATCGGCAGGGCGCGCTGCGTTGCTCGAAGGTCGAGCCATCCACCTCCCAGGACCCCGGGGGTCTCTCCGCTGGGTCCGTCAGGAGCACCGGCTCCGCGCACGCAGTACCGCATGACCCGCGCTTGACCCTGACCAGCGTCACCCGCAGGACCAGTATCGCCCCCGCCAGAACCCCACGAACACCAAGAACGAGGCAGCAGCGTCGCCGTCTCGCCACCCACCGGGTCCGCACTGCGGGTCAGGTCCCTGTACGCCGCACGCCAGTCTCAGGTGGGTCCGATGACCACGCGCGTCGCCGATCTCCCAGCGAGATTCCCACGACGACCCAGCAACGACACGGACGATGATGACGACGAGCGCCACCCGCCCCGACCTCTCGACGACCCCCGGCCCGCACCGGCCGCTGCACCGCACCACCACCTCTATCGGGACGACCCCGGGCGCGGCGCGCACCGCTTCCCCCACGTCACGGCCGATCCCCACCGCTTCCCGCTCGGCTCGGCAGAGCCCGGCTCAGAGCACGACAAGGAGCTCGATCCACATGGACTGGCGCGACCGGGCGGCCTGCCTTGACGAGGATCCGGAGCTGTTCTTCCCGATCGGGAACACCGGCCCCGCGATCCTGCAGATCGAGGAGGCCAAGGCCGTATGCCGCCGGTGCGAGGTGGTCGACACCTGCCTCAAGTGGGCGTTGGAGTCCGGTCAGGACGCGGGCGTGTGGGGCGGGCTCTCCGAGGACGAGCGCCGCGCGCTCAAGCGGCGCAACGCCCGCGCCCGCCGCGCCGGCTAGCACCTGGTCGGTCGGCTTCCGGAGCGTTCCGGGCCGGCCGTCCGAGGTGCCATGAGCACGTCGCCACCTGTCTCAACCCGTCAGTGGCCGAAGCACCGCGGTGAAGGTGACCTCGGTGCCGTGCGGCTCGGCGGGACCCCAGCGGATCGCGCCGCGTAGGTCCTGCACCAGCGACTGGACGATCTGCGTGCCGAGACCCGACCCCGGTCGACGGCGATCGGTGCTCAGCCCGATGCCGTCGTCGGTGATCGTCACGGTGAGCGTGTCCGGCGCGCCCCCCTCCCCGGGGGCCCGCCGGACGTCGACCGACACGCGGCCGCCGTGGTCGCCCGGGAAGCCGTGCTCGATCGCGTTCTGCACCAGCTCGCTGAGGATCATGGCCAGCGAGGTCGCGTCCTCCGCCCGTAGCTGGCCGAACGAGTCTCCGGTGCGGGCCCCCTCGACGCGCTTGTCGTAGGCCGCGACCTCGGCCACCGCCCGGAAGCCCCGGTCGGCGACCTCGTCGAAGTCCACCGTCTCGTCGAGACCCGTGCTCAGCGTCTCGTGGACCAGCGCGATCGTGCCGACGCGCCGCTCGGCCTCCCGCAGCGCCGCCTTGGACTGCTCGTCGTCGGTCCGCCGGGCCTGCAGCCGCAGCAGCGCGGCCACCGACTGGAGGTTGTTCTTCACCCGGTGATGGATCTCGCGGATCGTCGCGTCCTTGGTCAGCAGCTCCTGCTCGCGCCGTCTCAGCTCGCTGACGTCGCGCAGCAGCAGCAGCGCCCCGAACCGCTGCCCCGCCTCGGTGAGGGGGATGGCGCGCATCGAGATGATCGCGCCCTGGCTGCCGACCTCGGTGCGCCACGGCTGCCGCCCGGTGAGCACCAGCGGCAGGCCCTCGTCGACCGGCGAGGCATCCCGCAGCGTCGCCGTGACGATCTGCGACATGGACCCGCCGATGACCTCACCCGGCCAGCCCAACCGGTGGATGGCCGAGACGGCGTTGGGGCTGGCATACGTGATCACGCCGTCGTAGTCCAGGCGCACCACCCCGTCGCCCGCCCGCGGTGCCCCCCGGCGCAGGCCGGTCGGCGCCGACGAGTTGGGGAACTCGCCGGCCGCGACCATCCGCGAGAGAGCGTCGGCCGTGGCCAGGTAGGTGAGCTCGAGGCGGCTAGGGGTGCGCATCATCGACAGGTTGGTATGCCGGGTGATCACCGCGATCGCCCGGCCGCGCCGGACCACAGGCAGCGACTCCTCGCGTACGGGCAGGTCGTCACGCCACTCGGTGTCGCGCTCGCGGACGATGCGGCGCTCGGCGAAAGCCTGCTCGAGGATCTCGGCCCGGGCTCGGGTGGCCTTGACCCCGACCTGGTCCTCGAAGAAGACCATCTGCCCTGTGGTCGGCCGGATGTGGGCCACCGCCTGCCACTGCACCGGGGAGAGGCGGACCCAGAGGACGAGGTCGGCGAAGGAGAGGTCGGACAGCAGCTGCCAGTCGCCGACGAGCAGGTGGAGCCATTCGACGTCAGCCGCTTCGATCGCGGCGTGCTCGTTGAGGAGCTCGGCGAGCGTGGGCACGCGTCGAGACTAACCGGGTGGCCGACCCACCCGCACGCCCTGTGCCCCCACCATCACGGCGTGACGCAGGGTGTGCCGCAAGCGCTGGGTATGCCGCCGCCAGGCCGTCAGCCGGGGGTAGCGGCCTGGCCGCTGCGCAGGACGCTGCGCAGCGCCCGTAGCGCCACGGAGAGCGCCGAGATGCCGGCGTTGTCGAGCCGCTCGATGCCGTGGAGCGAGGCCCTGGCCCGGGTGAGCGCCTCCTGGTTGGCGTGCGCCCACTGCTCGAACCGCTCGGCGGGGGGGTCCTGGGGGCCGCCCACGAGCAGGACGCTCCGGGTCAGCGCCTCGAGCACGGCGTAGAGGTCGTCGCGCATCGCGCCGCGGGCCAGCGCGTCCCACCGGTCGTCGCGGGGCAGGCGGGTCACCCGGGTCAGCATGGCGTCGATGCCGAACCTCTCCGACGCGTGGTAGTAGACCCCGGCGACCTGCTGCGGCGGCCGGTGCAGCTCATGGGACAGGTCGACCACGTCGAGCAACGAGTACAGGTCGAGCAGGGCCGCCGTGCGGGCGGCCATGGCCGGCGGGGCGCCGAGCTTCTCCAGCTCCTTGGTGCGGCGGTCGAGGCGCTTGCGCTCGCCGCCCTGCAGCAGGTCGTGGATGCGGGGGGCGAACTCCGCCACCGGCCCGCGGAACCGGTCGACCTCGGCGACGATGTCGACCGTCGTCGGCCGGGTCGTGAGGAACCAGCGCACCGCCCGATCAAGCAGGCGCCGGAACTCCAGGTAGAGCACTGTCTGCGTCGTGGTCGACACCACGTTGTCGAGCGCCTCGACGTCGGCGACGAAGGACGACAGGCCGAAGACCTCGCGGCACACCACGAACGCCCGCGCCACCTGCTCGGGCGTCGCCCCGGTCTCCTCGACCGCGCGGAAAGCGAAGGTGATGCCACCACGGTTGACCATGGAGTTGACGACCGTGTTGGTCACGATCTCGCGGCGCAGGGGATGGGCGGCAAGCTGAGCGGCATACCGCTGGCGCATCGGCTCGGGGAAGTAGGCCGTCAGCGTCTGCTGGAACCAGGGGTCGTCGGGCAGCCCGGTGGGCAGCAGGTCCTGCTTGAGGGCCAGCTTGGCGTAGGCGACGAGCACGGAGAACTCCGGCGAGGTCAGCCCCAGGTTGGCGGCGTGCCGCTTGGCGATCTCCGCGTCGGAGGGAAGGAACTCGAGGGACCGGTCCAGGGAGCCCCTCTCCTCGAGCCAATGGATGAGCCGTTGGTGCACCCGCAGCATCGCGTGCTCCTGCGCTCGCGCGTTGCCGAGCAGGACGTTCTGTTCGTAGTTGTCGCGCAGCACCTGGTGGGCGACCTCGTCGGTCATCGAGTGCAGCAGCGTGTTGCGCTGGTCGAGGGTCAGGTGGCCGTCTCGGGTGAGCCCGGTGAGCGGGATCTTGATGTTGACCTCGTGGTCACTGGTGTCGACCCCGGCGGAGTTGTCGATGGCGTCGGTGTTGATCCGTACGCCGTGCAGGGCCGCCTCGATGCGGCCCAGCTGTGAGCACCCGAGGTTGCCACCCTCACCGACCACCTTGCAGCGCAACGCCGCTCCGTCGACCCTGATCGCGTCGTTGGCCCGGTCGCCGATCTCCGCGTTCGACTCCGTCGACGCCTTGACGTAGGTGCCGATGCCCCCGTTCCACAGCAGGTCGACCGGTGCCAGGAGGATGGCGTTCATCAGCTCGGCCGGCGTCATCCTCGCCGTCCCCTTCGGCAGGCTGAGAGCGCTCACCATCTCCGGGGAGACGGCGACCGACTTGGCCGACCGGTCTACGATCGCGCCACCCGAGCTCAGCAGCGAGGTGTCGTAGTCGGCCCACGACGACCGAGGCAGCTCGAACAGGCGCCGCCGTTCGGCGTAGGAGGTCGCGGCGTCGGGCTCCGGGTCGATGACGATGTGCCGGTGGTCGAACGCCGCCACCAGGCGGATCTGCTCCGACAGCAGCATGCCGTTGCCGAAGACGTCACCGGACATGTCACCGACGCCGACGACGGTGAACTCCTCGGTCTGGGTGTCGGTGCCCATCTCGCGGAAGTGGCGCTTGACCGACTCCCACGCACCGCGGGCGGTGATGCCCATGACCTTGTGGTCGTAGCCCGCCGACCCACCCGACGCG
>JALZBI010000262.1 GCA_030947565.1 Actinomycetota bacterium | reverse complement strand
GGGGCGACCTCGGCCTCGGCATACCCCGACCGCGCACCGTGCGCGAGTGGGGCCTGCCGCCGGGCGCCCCGGGTCAGGCGGTGTCGGGGTGTGGCTTGCGCTTGGCCTTGGCGCCCGCCGGCCGAGGAGCGTCCTGCGGCTGGCGGGCCGGCGCGGATGAGGATCCGGACCCGCCGGGGCTAGCCACGACGCCGGGTCCGCTCGGTCCACTGGGCCCGCTCGGTCCACTGGGCCCGCCCGACCCGTTGGAGCTAGTGGACCCGTTCGCCGACGGTGCCCGTTTGGTCTTCTTGGTGCGTTTCGGCTGCTGGCGCTGACCGCTGGCCTTGGTGGGCTCGGTGAACGCCGTCGCGGGAGCGTCCTGGATGGCTGACGCCACGTCGGTGTTGCTGTCGCCCAGTCCAGGGATGTGCAGCTTCTTGATCGTCTTGCCCTTGCGCGCCTGTCGCGCTTCGTACTCGCGCTCCGCCGCCGACCCCGGCGCGGGCATACGACGGATCACGTAGAACTGCTGACACATCGACCAGATGTTCGTCGTGAGCCAGTAGAGCAGGACACCGATGGGGAAGTTGATGCCGGAGATCGCGAAGAAGATCGGCATCAGGTAGAGGATGACCTTCTGCTGCTTCATGAACGGGTTGTCCAACGCGGTGTCCGGCATGTTCTTGCGCATCAGCTGACGCTGCGTCGTGAAGGTCGAGAGCGACATCAAGGCGATGAGGACCGCCGTGAGGACCTTGACGTTGAGATCTCCGGACCCCATGAACGTGCTTGAGAGCTGCGCGCCGAACAGGGTGGACTTCTCGATGACCGACGCGATATCGGGGGTGATCGGGCCCACCGGCGCATGCGTCCCGGCCGCGATGTGCGGCAGGTTGTTGAGCACCTGGAACAGCGCGAAGAAGAACGGCGACTGCAGCAGGATCGGCAGGCACGAGGAGAACGGGTTGGATCCGGTGCGCTTGTAGAGGTCCATCGTCTCGGCCGTCATCTTCTGACGGGACTCCGGATCGCTCTTGCCCTTGTACTTCGCCTGGATCTTCTGCATCTCCGGCTGGATGAGCTGCATCTTGCGTGAGCTGTGGATCTGCTTGACGAACAAGGGGATCATAAGGAACCGCACGACAGCGGTCAGGCCCACGATCGACAGCGCCCAGCCCCAGCCGCTCTCGGCGGGGATGCCCAGCAGGACGAACAGCTGGTGCCACCCGGTCATGACCCACGCCTCGCCCCACATGATGGGAGTCAGCAGGTTGACGAAGAAGTCGTACACAGTGGTCCTCGGTCTGGAGTGCGGGGCGGTTCACCCAGCGTAGGTCGGTATGGCCCCGGTCAGGGCCGTCGGTGCTTCAGTGAGCTTCGGTATGCGGGTCAGCCGCGGGCCGGGTGCTCGGCCCGGGGCCGCTCCGCGTGGTGCCGGGAGTCCGGGTGGCGGTCTGGACCCTGGTCCGGACACTGGCTGTGATGGTCGTCCTTCACCGGAACGTGGTCGACGCCCCCGGGGTTCCAGGGGTGGCAGCGCAGCAGCCGGCGCACCGTGAGCCCGGTGCCCCGGAAGGGACCGTGGCGCTCGAGCGCGGTCACCGCATACGCCGAGCACGAGGGGTAGAACCGGCAGGACGGCCCGGTCAGCGGGGAGATGAGCAGCTGGTAGGCCTTGACCAGGGCGATAAGCGGCAGCGCCAGAGTTCGGGAGATCGTCATGTGGGCACCCGGCCCACCGGGCTCACCCGGTCGAGCACGCGCCCCAGGCCGCGGTCGAGCTCGACCGCCAGCTCGGGCGTCGTAGCGCTCGCGGCGGCGGGGTTGGCCCGCACGACGAGGTCGATGCCGTTCGGCAGGACGCTCAGCCGCGCTGCGACGAGGTGACGCAGGACGCGCTTGGTGCGGTTGCGCACCACCGCCCCCCCGACCGCCTTGGAGACGACGAACCCGACCCGCGGCGGCTGCGCCATCGGGCGCTCGGCGGTCTTGGCTTCCACGCCTGAGGTGGCGATCACCAGTCCACCGACCGTGCGCTCGCGGGCATGAACCACCAGCAGACGTCCCCCGGAGCGTGCTCCGCCTGCCCCACGCACGGTCGCGGAGAAGTCCGCAGCCGTCCGGAGCCGGTGACGTGCGGGGAGCACGCCATACCCTCAGGCGGACAGTTCGGAGCGGCCCTTGGCGCGGCGGGAGGCCAGGATGGCGCGACCGGCGCGGGTGCGCATCCGGAGGCGGAAACCGTGGGTCTTGGCCCGACGGCGGTTGTTCGGCTGGAAGGTGCGCTTGCTCAAGGGTCTCTCCGTAGGTCGATGGTGGCCTGTAGGGCCGAGCGGCACCCGTGACCAGGGCATGCGTCATCGGCCAAGACACCAGGCGTGTCCACGATACGGGAGCCGGTCGGACAGGGTCAAACTGTGTCGCACGACCATAGATGCCGATAGCGAACCGGCTATTATCGGTGCCCTGGCCCGCTAGTCTCGGGCGACACGCCGAGCTCACCCCCCGGTCGTCTCACTTTCACCCTGCACCCGGCTTGATGCAGGCCAGGGGAGTTGTTACGGTCACGCCTCACGACGAGATGTTCACAGGGTGTGGACAACGATGTGGACAAGGGGCAACAGCCCGCACGATGGTGCGGGCGGGCCGACGGCGGGGGTCGCCGAGGGCGTCCAAGCGCGTTGGCAGTCACACGAGGGCGGGGAGATGTCGGACGCTGAGGTGAACTACGGCCGGGTCTGGCACGACACCATCCGCAGCCTCGACGGTGAGGGGCTCCCGCAGCGGCAACGAGCCTTCCTCGGTCTGAGCCGCCTGGTGGGCGTGATCCAGAGCCTCGCCATCATCAGCACTCCCAACAGCCTGACCAAGACGGTCATCGAGGACCAGATCGGGTCAGCGGTGCGCGGCGCCCTGTCCGTGCAGCTCGGTGTCGACATCGTCCAGCTGTCCGTCTCGGTCGACGAGAGCCTCGAGGACGACTACCCCCCGCCGATCAGCGACACCCAGCCCCCGCCCGCGGCCCAGAACGGACACGCATACCCGTCCGTGGAGCCCGACCTCGACGCCGGTATGCCGGGCAGCCGGCGGAGCGGCCAGGCGCCGCTGCCGGACCGGTCCCGGGAGGCCGACAAGAGCCGGCTCAACCCCAAGTACACGTTCGACACCTTCGTCGCGGGGTCGAGCAACCGGTTCGCCCACGCGGCCGCTCTCGCCGTCGCCGAAGGCCCGGCCCGCTCCTACAACCCGCTGTTCATCTACGGCGACTCGGGGCTGGGCAAGACCCATCTGCTGCACGCGATCGGCGAGTACGCCCGAACACTCCTGCCCCACCTGCGGGTGCGCTACGTGAACTCGGAGGAGTTCACCAACGACTTCATCAACAGCATCCGCGACGACCGGACGAGCCGCTTCCAGAGCATCTATCGCGACGTCGACGTGCTGCTCATCGACGACATCCAGTTCCTGGCCGGCAAGGTGCAGACGCAGGAGGAGTTCTTCCACACCTTCAACGCGCTGCACAACGCCAGCAAGCAGGTCGTCATCACGTCGGACCTGCCACCGAAGCAGCTCACCGGGTTCGAGGAGCGACTGCGCTCCCGGTTCGAGTGGGGACTCATCTGCGACGTGCAGCCGCCCGACCTCGAGACCCGTATCGCGATCCTGCGCAAGAAGGCCACCCTCGAGCGGATGTCGACGCCGGACGACGTGCTCGAGTACATCGCCAGCAAGATCAGCTCCAACATCCGCGAGCTCGAGGGCGCCCTCATCCGGGTCACCGCCTTCGCCAACCTCAACCGCCAGCCGGTGACGCTCGACCTCGCTGAGGTGGTGCTGCGTGACCTCATTCCCAGTGAGCAACCGGCGCAGATCACCGTCTCGACGATCATGGGCGAGACGGCCAAGTACTTCGCCCTGACCATCGACGACCTGTGTAGCAGCTCCCGCTCACGTCAGCTGGTGCAGGCCCGCCAGATCGCCATGTACCTGTGCCGCGAGCTCACCGAGCTCTCCCTGCCCAAGATCGGGCAGCACTTCGGCGGTCGGGACCACACCACCGTGATGCACGCCGATCGCAAGATCCGCGAGCTGATGTCCGAGCGTCGAGCCATCTACAACCAGGTCACCGAGCTGACCAACCGGATCAAGCAACAGTCGCGGTGACGGGCCCCCGTCGAGCGGACCTCCTCCGTCGTTCTCAACACCCTGCCCGCAGGTTGTCCACAGCATCAGTGCCGCCGCGGCCCGGTTCGGGTAGTCCAGGGTGCGGGTTCTCCACCGGCTGTGGACAACTCTGTGGACCACGGCCCGTGGACAACCAGAAGCGGCCGGCCCACCCGTCGCCCATGTCGTCCACAGGGCCTGTGGACGACATGGGGACAAACCCCGTCCGGACGGTGTCGAACCTGGTTGGGTCTGGGAGCCGACGAGGACAAGTCTGGCGCGTCCACAACCGAGCCGAGGTGTCCACAGTTCGCTCCCGGTGCTGTGCACACCCTC
>JALZBI010000261.1 GCA_030947565.1 Actinomycetota bacterium | reverse complement strand
ACCCACTTCCATCTCGTATGCCTGGGCTGCGGGAGCGTGTCGGAGGCGCCGGTCGCGATGGCCGCCGAGCTGGCCGGGAATGTCCGCGCGGCGACGGGCTTTGACCCTGACGTGACGCACATGGCCATCCACGGCTGGTGCGCGACCTGCCGAGAGGCCCGACCGTGACGACCACCCCCACCTCCGACCTCACCCCGCTGGACCTCCCCGTGGTGGTGGAGTCCCCGCTGCTGTCGCGCCCCGGGGCGGTCGCCGACCACGGGGTCGACGCCGGGGTGGCCGCGCACTACGGCGACCCGATGCGCGAGCAGCGGCTGCTCGCGGAGGGGCTGGCGGTGGTCGACCTGTCCCACCGCCCGGTGCTCACCGTCACCGGTCCTGACCGGCTCACCTGGCTCCACTCGATGACGACCCAGCAGCTGACTGGTCTGCCGCCTCGCACGTCCCGCGAGTCGCTCGTGCTCAGCCCCAAGGGCCACGTCGAGCACGCCCTGCACGTCGTCGACGACGGCGCGTCGACCTGGCTCACCGTCGAACCCGGCACCGCCGAGGCGCTGCGCGCGTGGCTCGACTCGATGCGGTTCATGCTGCGCGTCGAGGTGGCCGACCGGACGGCCGACTTCGCCGTCCTGGGCGAGCCCCACGCCACCGAGTCGGTGGACGGCGAGGCTTTGGCCTGGCGCGACCCGTGGCCCGACCTCGTCGGCGACACCGCGGCATACGCGACGGTCGACGACCACCCGGGTGCGGCGCGGCGCTGGCGCGAGCTCATCGTGCCCCGGGCGGATCTCGTTGCTGCTGTGGGGGATCGGCCCTTGGCGGGGACGTGGGCCGCCGAGGCCCTACGCGTGGCCGCGTGGCGTCCGCGCTTCGGGTTCGAGACCGACCACCGCACGATCGCCCACGAGGTCGACTGGTTGCGCACCGCCGTGCACCTGCACAAGGGCTGCTACCGCGGGCAGGAGACCGTCGCCCGCGTCCACAACCTCGGCCGGCCGCCGCGCCGGCTCGTGTTCCTGCATCTCGACGGCTCGGGGCACGTGCTGCCCGACCGCGGGTCGCCGGTCGTCCTGGGCGACCGGCCCGTCGGCCTGCTGACGTCGGTGGCCCGGCACCACGAGCTGGGCCCGATCGCGCTGGCCCTGGTCAAGCGCAACATCCCGGTCGACGCTCCGCTGGTGGCCGGCGGGATCGCGGCCGCGCAAGAGGTTGTCGTCACGCCCTGAGGCCTCCTCCCCCTTACTGTGGCTGACCCCACTGGCCCGCGCCGAACGTCAGCTCGGAGCGCCACACCCCCCAGGAGGGGTGCAACGCTCCGAGATAAACCCTGACCGACCCCTGCGGGCGGCCGTCGCTGACCAAAGGTCACCTTTGGACACCGGTGAGGACCAGAGGTGACCTTTGGACACCTTCGCGAGCTCGAGTGGTCACCTTTTGCCGTCAACGGGGTCCGGGTGAGGCCAAAGTTGACCCTTCGACGCTCTCCGTGCGGCCAAAGGTGACCTTTGGCGGGGCGGCGCCAAAGGTGACCTTTGGCGCCGGAAGCCGGGTCGGGCGCGGGCGCTGGCATCATGACGGCGTGAGCCAGAGCCGACCCACGCCGCCCAGCCGAACCTCCGCGCATACCCTCATCACCGTCGCGCCGACCGGGGCGGAGAGCACGAAGGTCGACGTGCCGCAGCTGCCGACGACCCTCGAGGAGCTGGTGGACACGGCGCGCCGGTGCGAAGCGGCGGGGGCGTCGCTCATCCACCTGCACATCCGCGACGCGGACCACCGGCCGACGCTCGACCAGGGCCGGCTGCGGGCCAGCGTCGAGGCGCTGCGCGAGCAGACCGACCTCGTCGTGCAGCTGTCGACCGGGGGGTCCGTCCACGACCCCCTCGATCAGCGGCTCACCGTCCTCGACGCCGAGCCCGACTCGTGCTCCGTCACCTGCGGCACGACGAACTTCGGCGACGACGTCTTCCTCAACCCGTGGCCCTTCATGGTGCAGCTCTACCGGCAGAGCGTCGAGCGCGAGGTCGTGCCCGAGTTCGAGCTGTTCGACCTCGGCCACGTCGTGGCCCTGCGCCGGCTGCTCGACCAGGAGGGGCTGCCCTACGGCGGGCGCGTGCACGTCGACTTCGTGACGGGCGTGCCCGGGGGTATGCCGGGCACGGCCGCCGCGCTGCTGGCCGGCGTCGCCCTGCTTCCGGCGGAGGTGACGAGCTGGTCGGCCACGGGTATCGGCCGCGCCCATCTCCCGATCGCCGCGACGGCGCTCGCGGCGGGCGGTCACCTGCGGGTCGGGATGGAGGACAACCTCGTGTATGCCCGCGGCCGGGCCGTCGAGCACAACGACGAGCTGGTGTCGCGGGCGGCGGAGCTGGCCACCCTGATGCAGCGCCCGCCCATGACGACGGCCGACGCCCGCGCGCTGCTCGGGGTAAGGCGACGCTGACGCCGTCGGGGGCCGTGTGAGGCGCCTCACGCTGTCTCCAGTTTGCGTTCTGCTAACTAGAGCAAGCATACTGGGGGCGTGAGCAAGCTGCCGGGTCCCGATCTGGGGGCCTTCCTGCGCGAGCAGCGGCAGAGCGCGAAGCTCTCGCTGCGCCAGCTCTCGGAGCTGGCCGGTGTGTCCAACCCCTACCTGTCGCAGATCGAGCGCGGTTTGAAGAAGCCGAGCGCCGAGATCCTGCAGCAGCTCGCCCGAGGGCTCGAGGTGTCCGCCGAGACCCTCTACGTGCAGGCCGGCATCCTCGACGAGGCGCCCCCGGTCACGCATACCGGGCCGGATGTCCTTAAGGCCATCGCCGCCGACCCGGCCCTTACCGCCCGGCAGCGGGCCGTCCTCGTCGACGTCTACGAGTCGTTCGTCGGCCCCGCGACGTCCGTCGAGCCCCTCAAACACACCACCGACCGCAGTGCCGCGTCGGACCAGAGGCACCACCCGAAGAACACGAAGGAGAACTGACATGACCATCGTTGCCGACCTGAGGAAGAGCGTCTCGGACGCCACCCCCGTCTACGTCGCTGTGGGCGTCACCGACCTCGCCGCCGAGAAGCTGCGCGAGGCTCGCACCACCGCTGCCGCCGCCCGCCACGCCATCGTCACCACGGTGTCGCCCAAGAGCGTGCAGAAGACCATCCAGACGTCGGTCCAGGAGGCGCCCGCCGTCGCCCTGAACCGCACGCTCGAGCTGGCCGGCAAGGCGCAGTCGCAGTACGAGGAGCTGGCCGCCCGCGGCGAGAACCTCGTCCAGCGCATCCGCACCCAGAAGGCGACCCAGGACCTCGTGGCCCAGGTCGACCAGACCGTCGTCGCGGGCAAGGGCGCCGTCACCACGGTGCGCAAGGCCGTCTCCGGTACGCAGGCCGCCGCCAAGGCGACCATCACGACCGGCCGTCACCAGGCGTCGCGGGTGGCCGACGTCGCGGTCGACGTCGCGGGCCGTGAGGCCAAGGGTGTCGCCCAGAGCGCCGAGACCGTGGCCGACGTCGTCGCCGACGCCGCGAGCGAGGGCGCCAAGCGGACGACGACGTCCGCCAAGCGAGCCCGCACGACCGCCCGCAAGGGTGCCGAGGCGAGCACGTCCCGCACCAAGGCCGCGACCACGTCGGCCCGCAAGGCCGCCCCTCGCGCGCGCAAGGCCACCAAGGCCGGCGCCGCGAAGGTCGGCGACTGACCGACCCCGCCAGGGGCATACGCAACCCCGACCGGACTCACGTGATTGTCGGTTTCGACGTCTCCGAACGCCTGAAACCAGCACACACGTGAGTCCGGTCGGGGTTTCTGTGCGCTCTGGCACACTGGCCGCCGTGCCCGACCTCGCCGTGCCCAACCTCGCCGTGCCCGACCCCGCCGTGCTCGACGTCTCCTGCGCCCTGACCGAGGCCCCCGTCCTCGCGCACCTCATCCGCGGCGGCGTCGTCGAGAGCGTCCACCGCGGCACGGTGGTCGTCACGGCCCCCGACGGTTCGGTGCAGTGGGCCCTGGGCGACCCGACCGGACCGGTCTTCGCGCGGTCGGCCAACAAGCCGATCCAGGCCAGCGCCATGGTCCGGGCCGGGCTCGACCTGCCCGACCGGCTCCTCGCCCTCGCCTGTGCGAGCCACTCGGGCGAGCCGTTCCACCTCGAGGGGGCCTCGGCCATCCTCGCGAGCGCCGGTCGCAGTGGGAGCGACCTCCAGAACACCCCTGCCTACCCCATCGACGAGGCGGAGCACGACGCCTGGCTCCGGGGCGGTCGCCCCCCGTCGAGCCTGGCCCAGAACTGCTCCGGCAAGCACGCCGCGATGATCGCCACCTGTGTCGCCGGCGGCTGGGACGTCGAGACCTACCGCGACCCCGACCACCCCCTGCAGCGTCACATCACCCAGGTCATCGCCGAGTTGAGCGGTGAGCCAGTGGCCGCGGTCGCCGTGGACGGCTGCGGCGCCCCGGCCCACGCCTACGCCCTCACCGGTCTCGCCCGCGCCTTCGGCCGCATCGCCGCCGCGTCCGACACGGCGCCCGGCACCGCGGAGGGC
>JALZBI010000260.1 GCA_030947565.1 Actinomycetota bacterium | reverse complement strand
GTGCAGAGGGTGCTGAGGGTGCTGAGGGTGCCGAGGGTGTCGAGGGTGTCGAGGGTGTCGAGGTGCTGCGCGTCGAGCTCGACCACGGCGTCGACCCGGAGGAGCTGCTTGATCGGAGTGGTCTTCGAGCCGTCCGGCTGCTGGCAGTCCTGGGCCGCGCTGACCCTCATGAGGTGGAGCTGCGCTACGAGGTGGTGCGCGGTGGGGGTTCGTCCGGGGCGGTGCGGCGCGGCATACCCAGCGACACCGGGCTGCTGCTGGCACCGGGGGAGGAGCAGCACCGCTTCCAGCGGGTCGCCGTCTACGGCCTGGTGCGCAGCCACCGTGGGCTGCTGCTCACGCAGATGTCGGACCGGACGAACTCGCCCGGCGCCTGGGGCCTTGCCGGTGGCGGACTCGATCCCGGTGAGCTGCCCGAGGCGGCGCTGCACCGCGAGGTCTGGGAGGAGTCCGGCCAGCGGGTCGACCGGCTGGAGCCGCTGCGGGTGACGACGAGCCACTGGGTGGGCCGGGCCCCGTCCGGCCGAGCGGAGGATTTCCACGCAGTCCGGGTCGTCTACTCCGCCTGGTGCGCCGAGCCGACCGACCCGGTGGTCCATGACGTCGGTGGCACGACGGAGCGGTCGGCCTGGTTCGCGGACGACGAGCTGACCGATCTGCCGTTCGTCACCAGCTGGGCGGGCGTGCTGACGGAGCTGGTGCACCGCTAGCGGCGCCGGGCGAGGATGCCGACGGCCCCGACCGCCGCACACGCCAGGCCGCCGATGACGAGGACGCTCGGCCCGACCTCGCTCAGCTGGGTCACCTGGAACCCCAGCAGCTGGTTCGCGACGACCCCGCCGGCGACGAGGACGAACAGCAGCCCCAGGGCGACCAGACCCCAGCTGGGACCGGACGGTGCGGGCAGGTAGGTGACCTCGGGGCGCCCGTTTGCCTGAGAGGGGGCCGGCGGCTCAGCTGCGGCCTGCGGCGGCGCTGCGGTCGGCTCGGGAGGCGCTGTGGGCGCCATGGGCGCCATGGGCGCCATGGGCGCCAGAGGCGCGGTGGCCGCCCTCGGCGCGGTGGGCGCCGTCTGCGCCATCTGCGCGTGGGTCGTGGCCAGCGCCGGGGGGAGCAGCTGCTCGGCCTCGGGTGGAGGGGCGTCCTGGGGTGGGGGTCGGTCGCTCATCCGGACTCCTCGATGAGGATGATCTCGCCGGCGCCGAGGCGGACGACTAGGGGGATGTGGGTCGGCCCGCTTCCGACACTGGTCGTGATCGTCTCCGGGGCACCGACCCGGCCGTCGAGGTCCTGCTGGCCAGCCAGCCGACGCAGCGAGACCTGCCCGACATAGATCGTGGCGTCGAGGTCGACCGTGGTGCCCGTCGGCACCCGGACGGTCAGCTCACCCGCTCCCATGGCGACCTGGACGGGGACGCCCGGCGGCGCGTCGCCCAACGACAGCCGCGCCTCACCCGCGGTCAGCGCGAACCCTCCCGCCGGCGGCGCCGATGCCAGCCAGGTGCGCTCGCCGAACCCGCCCGTGGGCACGTGCGGTAGGCCGGTGGCCAGCACCGCGGTCGCCGCGAGCGTGGCGGTGAAGACGACGCTGAGCCCGGCGCGACGGCCCGACAGGCCGACGAGGACGAGGGCCAGGCCGGCCCCGGCCACCGCGAACGCCCCGCCGACGAGCTCGTGTGAGCCCGGCCAGGCCCGGCCCGTCGCCAGGAGGGAGCCGAGGCCGTACCCCGCGACGGCCAACCCGGCCGTCAACAGCAGGGCGAGGAGGCCACCTCGACGGCGGTGCCGGCGCACCACTCGCGGCGGGGCGACGACGACCCCCGAACGGCCGGGTCCGAGGGCATGGGGGGCCGATCCAGGGACCGGGAGAGCCCGCGACGCGGCATACCCGGGGGTCGACGAGCTCGCGGCCGGCTCGAGGCTGGGTGGCTCGAGGCTGGGTGGCTCGAGGCTGGGTGGCGCGGGGGTCGGTGGCGCGGGGGTCGAGACCGAGGACTCCGGGGCCGCCGTGGGCAGGTGGCTCTCCCGCTGGGAGGGCGAGAACGCGCCCGCCACCCGGTCGGCGTGGCCGCGCAGCTCCTCGGCCATCTGGTCCGGAGTCTTCCCGGCCCGGGCCGACCTCACCGCCCACCAGCCGAACAGACCGACCGGCACGAGCACCAGCCAGAGCCACCAGCGGTCGGCGACGTTGCTGACCAGGGCGATGCCGATGACAACGAGCAGCGTGATGCTCCAGCCGTGGCCGTGAAGCGCTTCCTCGGCAAGGATCCGGCCGTCCCGGGCGGGAATGAGCGCCCACGCGACGAGGTAGGCCAGGCCGCCGAGGCCACCGACGAAGAGCAGGACGATGAGGGCACCGCGTACGACCAGCGGGTCGATCCCCAACCGGTCGCCGATTCCCGAGCACACGCCGGCCAGCCAGCGGTCGTCGGGGTTGCGTCGCACCCCCATGCCGCGCAACGAGGCGAAGGCCCCGTCGAGGGGGGTGGCCCCGGCGGGCCGCGGCGGCGAGAGGTCGGCCATGACCTCATCGTGGCGGCGACGGCCGACAGCCGGCCATGAGGGTCGACCCTGGCCTCACCCTGAAGGCACCCCGAGTGGGGGCTCCGACGGCCGCGGCATGGGTCAGGATGGAGTCGTGCCCGATCCGCAGGCCCCGACGCCGGTCCCGACGGCGGTGGAGCGTCCCAAGCTCTACCGCTCGTCCGGAGACCGCTGGATCGCGGGGGTATGCGGCGGGATCGCCGAGCACCTGGGCGTCAGCTCCGCGCTGGTGCGGCTGCTGATGATCGTGGCCGTCGTCGCCGGTCCGGGAGTCCTGCTCTACGGGTTCTTCTGGGTGATGACCCGGCCGGACACCACGGCGCGGGCCGGGGGTCCGGAGCAGCGGGAGCGTCGCCCGCTCACCCGCAACCAGCTGCTTCTCGTCGTCGGGATCGCCGGTCTGGTCATCGGAGTCGGCTGGGGTGGCCCGGCCGGACAGATGGGTCGGCACCTCGGGTTCCTCATCCCTGTCATCGCCGTCGCGGTCGGCGTCTTCCTCGCGTGGTCCCAGCTCGACGCCTCCGAGCGTGGTGGCCCGGCCGGCCGGTCCCGTCGGAGTCGCCTGGTGTCTGTCGCCCGGCCCCTCGTGGGGGTCGCCCTGGCGACTGCCGGTGTCGTGGCCCTGGCCACCCAGGGACAGGGCTTCGACGTCGTGCTGACCAGTGCGCTCGCCTCGGTGGCCGTCCTCGTCGGGGCCGCGGTCATTGCTGCGCCGTGGGTCGTCCGCATGTGGCAGGGACTGCAGGCGGAGCAGGCCGAGCGCATCCGGGCCACGGAGCGCGCCGACATCGCCGCCCACCTGCACGACTCGGTGCTCCAGACCTTGGCCCTGGTGCAGCGGCGCGCCGACGACCCGGCGACGGTGGTGCGGCTTGCTCGGTCTCAGGAGCGCGAGCTGCGAGCGTGGCTCTACACCGAGGAGCACCGGTCCACCGACAGCCTCGTCTCGGCCGTGACCGCCGCCGCGCACGAGGTGGAGGACGAGCACGGCATCCCGATCGAGCTCGTCGTCACCGGTGACCGGCCGCTCGACGACGGTGGGCGGGCGCTGGTCAAGGCGGCTCGCGAGGCCATGCTCAACGCGGTCCGTCACGGCGCGGCGCCGGTCTCGGTCTACGTCGAGGTGGGGGCCCAGGGAGTCGAGGCGTTCGTCCGCGACCACGGGCCCGGTTTCGACATCGGCACCATCCGCGACGACCGCCTCGGCGTACGCGAGTCGATTCTCGGCCGGATGCGCCGTCACGGCGGGGCGGCGAAGGTCCGCCGGCTCGAGTCGGGCACGGAGGTCGAGCTGACACTGCCGCCCCTGCCGCACGGACCTGAGGAACCACCGGTGTCGCCCGGTGCGGCGCCCGCCACGGCGCCGACCACCGAGCGCACCGACCCACACCCCGTCGGAGGACGACCCTTGTGAGCCCCGCCACGCATACCCCCATCCGGCTGGTCCTCGTCGACGACCACCGGATGTTCCGGTCCGGCGTCAAGGCCGAGCTCGACCCCGTGGTCACCCAGGTCGTGGGTGAGGCCCCGGACGTCGACTCCGCGGTGAAGATCATCCGTGAGACGAGGCCTGACGTCGTCCTGCTCGACGTGCACCTGCCGGGTGGCAACGGCAACGGCGGGGTCGACGTGCTGAGCGGGTCGCGAGGAGTCATGACCGAGGCGGGGCAGCCGGTGCGGTTCCTCGCGCTGTCGGTGTCGGACGCCGCCGAGGACGTCATCGCGGTGATCCGTGCGGGGGCGCGTGGCTACGTGACGAAGACGATCAGCGGCAACGACCTGATGACGGCGGTACGCCGGGTGGCGGACGGCGACGCGGTGTTCAGCCCGCGGCTGGCGGGGTTCGTCCTCGATGCGTTCGGGGCGACCGCGGGGGAGATCGCGGAGATCGACGAGGAGCTCGACCGGCTGTCGGCCCGCGAGCGCGAGGTCATGCGGCTGATCGCCCGTGGCTACCAGTACAAGGAGGTGGCCAAGGAGCTGTTCATCTC
>JALZBI010000259.1 GCA_030947565.1 Actinomycetota bacterium | reverse complement strand
GTGCACGCGGATCGGCTTGCTCGACCGGGGTCAGCTCGTCCTCCAGGAGTCGCTCACGTCGCTGCGGCAGCCAACCGGGCGCATCGTGGTGGTGACCCCCGACCTCGACCGGGCCGTCGACCTGCTGGGCAGCGCGGTGGACGCCCGGGACGAGGGACGGCTGTTCGTCCGGACCAGCGACCCGGCCCAGGTCAACGAGCGGCTCGTGACCGGAGGCGTCCGGGTCACGGAGCTCGGCCCGGAGCGCCGATCGCTCGAGGACGTCATCGAGCAGCGGACCTCCGCCCGCCGCTCAGGCGAGGTGCCGCAGTGATCCGGGTCGAGCTGGTCAAGCTGTTCGGCCGCCGGCGCACCTGGGTCGCCGTCTTCCTGCTCAACCTTCTGCCGACCATCGTCTGCGCGCTGCTGGCCTGGACCCGGATCGCGCCACGGCCCGGGCAGGGACCGGCGTTCCTGTCCGCCGTCGTCGCAAACGGGTCGCTCTTCGCGATCGCCGCTCTGGCCATCGTGCTGCCGCTGTTCCTGCCTATCGCCGTGTCGGTGGTCGCCGGGGACGCCATCGCCGGAGAGGCACAGGGCGGCACCCTGCGCTACCTGCTGGCCCGGCCGGTGGGACGGACCCGGCTGCTCGTGGCCAAGCTCGTGTCGGTCGTGGCCTTCGTCCTCGTCTCGGTCCTCACCGTGGTGCTGGTCGGGTTCGCCGTGGGCCATCTGCTGCTCGGCGACGCGCCCCTCTCGACAGCCATGGTCAGCATCTCCGGGTCGGTCCTCACCCCCGGTCAGGTGGCCTGGCGCACCGCGCTCGCGATCGGGCTGGTGACCTTCTCGATGCTCGGCGTGGCCGCGATGGCCCTGTTGCTGTCGACGTTCACCGACTCCCCGCTGTCGGCCAGCCTGGGGGCCATGGCGTTCCTCATCGGCTCGTCCCTGCTGCTCACCGTCGACGCCGCCCGGCCGCTGCAGCCCTACCTGCCGACGCGGTACTGGCTGTCGTTCGTCGACCTCTACCGCGACCCGATCCTCTGGAGCCAGATCGAGCGCGGGGTCGCCCTCCAGGCGGTCTACGTCGTCGTGCTGCTCACTGCCGCCTGGGCCAACTTCACCACCCGCGACATCACGAGCTGAGGCGCGTGCAGTCGGCCGGCCCCCACGACGGGAGCGGGCCGGTGCCCAGCGCCTCGACGACGAGTCGCTGCGCCAGCGGGTCGGTCGGGAGACGGGTGTGGTTCACGGTGTCCTGTGGACAGATGCTCTGCAGCGACGGGCTCGGCACCGCGTCGAGCACCGCCGACCGGGGTGGCACGACGACGTCGTCCTGCGTCGTCCAGAGGGAGAGGCTTACGACCCCGGAGGGCAGCGGGTCCCCGTCGAGGCGGGAGAGCACCGCACTGTCGGTGGCCAGCTGCTGGCAGGCGGTGGGGCAGGCTCCAGAGAACAGCGACCCGAGCCGGGCGAGATCGGTGCCGTGGTTCGGCGTACCGAGCATGACCAGGCGCCGGGTGCGGGCCGCTCCCCCGCTCTCACCGAGCCAGATCCGGGAGACGACGCCGCCGGCCGAGTAGCCCACAAGGTCGACGGAGGCCGCACCGGTGCGCGCCAGGGCCGCGTCCACCGCGGTCCCGAGCGCGTCGGCCTGGGTCGCTAGGTCGCCCTGGGCCTGGTCGGGAAGGGTCACGACGGTGGCGTCGCGCCCCGCCGCGCGCAGTCGCCGGGCCAGGGAGGACAACGAGGCCACCGACCCGCCGTAGCCCGGGACGAGCAGCACCGGTCCTGGCGTGGCCTGGTCGACGGGCGCCGCCTGCCGTCCCCGGAGCACCGCCGACCCCACGACGACGGCCACGACGAGGACGGCCACGACGAGCAGAGCAAGCACCCCGAGCACCAGTCGGCGCCGGGCCGGGGCCAGTCCGGAGAGCACGACCTATCATCACCGGTACGCCTGTGCCCACCTCTCACACCCACCCCCGACTGCGGGGCCGGCCGTTGAGGAGCGAGCCTGGGCACGGTCACGTCGCGGGTCAGCGGGCCGACCGGCGGCGGGCCTCGACCAGGCACCGGACCAGCATGAGCCGCGCCCGCAGAATCGTCGGCGGCGGCCGCCAGCCCAGTGGCGTCTGGTTGGCGTCGTGCAGCCGCCGCTTCACCGAGGCGCGTTCCAGATGGACCATCTGGCGGTGGGTGTTACCGACCAGGCCGATCCACAGGTCGTGCGACTCGGTCAGCCACGGGGGGAACGGCAGCACGGACGGGAGGATGTCGCGTCGCAGCCCCATGGCGCAGCCGGAGTACCACCGGACGCCCACGAGGAGCGCAGCGAGGTTCGCGGCGTACCGGTGTGAGTCCTTGGCCCGCAGTCGCCAACGCGGTGGGTCGAGCGGCTCCCCCAGCACCGCGACGCTGGTCGCCACCACCGCCGAACGGTCCAAGGCCGCCACCATGGCGTCGAGGCGGCCCGGCACCCAGACGTCGTCCTGGTCGCTCAAGAGCAGGTATGCGCCGCGCGCCCGTTCCAGCGTGCGCTGGAAGGTCAGCACGTACCCGACGTTGACGTCGTTGCGCGACAACGAGATTCGCGCATCGTCGAACCCCTCCACCACCGCAACCGTGCTGTCACTTGACGCATCGTCGACGACCACGAGCTCGTCATCCGGGCCGAGCTGCTCGAGGATGGACCTGACCTGCTCCCCGATCCAGGCCTCGCCGTCGTAGCTGGCCAGACAGACGCTGACCCGGATCTCACGCCCGGGCATACCAGGGCCAGGGGCTGTCGGCCGGCCGCAGGGTGGACCACCCCCGCTGCCGCGAGCCCCAGGCGGCCATGATCCCGACCACGGCGCCCGGGTTGTGGATCCGACCCTCCAGCACGGCCGCGTAGGCGTCGTCGAGGGGCACCCACATGCCGGTGATCCCGGCCTCCTCACCGGTGCGCTCGAAGGTGCCGTCCGTGACCTCGCTGACGTCTCGTGCCAGGAAGACACGCATCACCTCGGAGGTGCTCCCCGGTGAGGCGAACAGGTCCACCAACAGGTCCCACCGGGTCGCCCGTAGCTCCACCTCCTCGGCCAGCTCGCGGGCAGCCGTGAGCGCGGGCTCCTCGCCGGCCACGTCGCGCAGGCCGGCCGGCAGCTCCCACTCGGCGCGACGCACCGGGTGGCGGTACTGCCGGATCATCACGAGGTGGTCGACGCCCTCGATCTCGCGCAGCGCTACGACGATGACGGCACCGGTGTGGTCGAGGTACTCCCGCGTCACGCGGCCGTGCTCACCGAGGTCGACGACGTCGCGACGGAGATCGAAGACGCGCCCCTGCACGACGAGCTGCGACGACGTCACCACGGGTTCGACGGCCTCGTCGCTCAGGTCGGTGAGGCTGCCGACGGGAAGGTCCACGACGCGGGTCAGGCGGTCCGAGCCACGACCGGAGCCGGGCGGCGCTCTGCACCGGCGTCGGCGGGCCCCGATGCCTCGGCGGCTCTCGCCGCCTCGAACCCCTCCCGCGTCACCTCGACCAGCCGCTCCCCGCGCTGCCGGTCGAGCGCCGCCTCGACGAGCCCGGCAAACAGCGGGTGCGCGCGATGCGGGCGGGACAGGAACTCCGGATGAGCCTGTGTCGCAACGTAGTACGGGTGTACGTTCGCCGGCAGCTCGATGAACTCCACCAGCTCGTGGTCGGGTGAGAGTCCGGAGAACATCAGCCCCGCGTCCTCGAGGCGGTCTCGGTACTGGTTGTTGACCTCGTAGCGGTGCCGGTGCCGCTCCTGCACCTCACTCGTGCCGTAGGCCCGGCGGATGATGCTGCCATCGGCCAGCCGAGCGGGATACAGACCGAGCCGCATGGTGCCACCTAGGTCACCGGCCCCCTCGACGTAGGCCTTCTGCTCCTCCATCGTCGCGATGACCGGGTCGGGTGTCTGCGGGTCGAACTCCGATGACGACGCCCCCTCGATGCCGGCGACGTGGCGGGCGAACTCGATGACCATGCACTGCAGCCCGAGGCAGATGCCCAGCGTCGGCACCTGACGCTCGCGGGCCCAGCGCAGGGCGCCGACCTTGCCCTCGATGCCGCGCACCCCGAACCCACCGGGCACGAGCACCGCGTCGACGCCGCCGAGGGCCTTCTGAGCCCCGGCCTCGGTCTGGCACTCGTCGCTCGCGACCCAGCGGATCGCCACCCGCGCGTCGTGTTGGAAGCCGCCGGCGCGCATCGCCTCGGTCACCGAGAGGTAGGCGTCGGGCAGGTCGATGTACTTGCCCACCAACGCGATCTCGACCAGGTGCTCAGGGTCGTGCACGCGCTGCAGCATCCGGTCCCAGTCACGCCAGTCCACGTCGTGGAACGGCAGTCCCAGCCGGCGGATGACGTAGGCGTCGAGACCCTCACGGTGCAGGACCTTCGGGATGTCGTAGATGCTCGGCGCGTCGACGCACGCCGCACACGCCGCGGTCTCGACATCGCACATGAGCGAGATCTTGCGCTTGATGCCGTCGGGGATGTCTCGGTCGGCGCGCAGCACAAGGCCGTCCGGCTGGATACCGACTTGGCGC
>JALZBI010000258.1 GCA_030947565.1 Actinomycetota bacterium | reverse complement strand
AGCAGACCGGGCCGGAGCTGTGGCGCCAGACCGACGGCAAGATCACCCACTTCGTCTCCGGGGTGGGCACCGGCGGCACGATCAGCGGGGCCGGGCGCTACCTCAAGGAGCAGAACCCGGCCGTCCAGGTCGTCGGTGCGGACCCGGCCGGTTCGGTGTACTCCGGAGGAACCGGGCGGCCCTACCTCGTCGAAGGAGTCGGTGAGGACTTCTGGCCGGAGACCTACGACAAGTCGATCGCTGACAGGATCATCGAGGTGTCCGACGCGGACTCGTTCGAGATGACCCGACGGCTGGCCCGCGAGGAGGGGTTGCTGGTCGGCGGCTCGTCGGGCATGGCCGCCCATGCGGCGGCGGTGCTGGCCAGGGAGCTGGACGACCCGGGCGCTGTGGTCGTCGTACTGCTGCCGGACTCCGGGCGCGGCTACCTGACCAAGGTCTTCGACGACGGCTGGCTGGCGCAGTACGGCTTCCTGCCGCCCAGCGGCGAACAGACCGCCGGCGAGGTGCTGCGGGCGAAGAAGGGCGACATCCCCGCGCTGGTGCACACCCATCCCAACGAGACGATCGCCGAAGCCATCGCGATCCTCAAGGAGTACGGCGTCTCCCAGATGCCGGTCGTCCGCGCCGAGCCGCCGATCATGGCCGCCGAGGTGGCCGGGTCGGTCTCGGAGCGGGCGCTGCTCGATGCGCTGTATGCCGGCAACGCCCGGCTGACCGACGCAGTCGAGGACCACATGTCGGCGCCGCTCGTCTCCGTGGGAGCGAACGCAGCGGTGTCCGAGGCCGTCGACGCCCTGCGCGAGGAGGATGCCCTGCTGGTGCAGGAGGACGGCCGGCCGATCGGCGTACTCACCAGGCAGGACCTGCTCTCGTTCATCGCCCGAAGCTGAGTCAGGAGCTCCTCTCGGCACTCGTGGCCGACGTCGTCCCGGTCTCCGGGTGCAGGATCCGGGCCAGCGTCTCGATCCCGTCGACGAGCCGCGGACCTGGCCGGGCATAGGAGGCGTTCGCGTCCACCGCCCACACCGGCACGTCCTCGGGCAGCTGCCGAACCACTGCACCGGCCTCGCGCACCGCGCCGCGGAGGTCGTAGCCACAGGGAGCACACACCACCAGCTCCGGTGCCGCCGAGCGTACGTCGTCCCAGGTGACCCGGTAGGACTTCGCGCCCGCACGCCCCAGCACCGGATCGCCGCCGGCCGCGCGGACCATCTCGGGCACCCAGTGACCCGGGGCGAAGGGCGGGTCGGCCCACTCGAGCACTACCACCCTGGGACGAGGTAGCCCCGCGACCGACTCCCGGACCGCGGCCAGGCGACGCTCGGACTTGGCGAGGAGCTCGGTGGCGGACTCGGTATGGCCGGTGGCCTCGCCGAGAGCCCGGACCGACTCCGTCACCTCGCTGAGCGTGTGCGGGTCCAGCGTGAGCACGTCCGCCGTGCAGCCGAGGTGGGCAAGCGCGTCCTCGACGACCGAGACGTCGACTGCGCACACCGCGCAGAGGTCCTGGGTCACGACCAGGTCGGCGTCGAGCCTGGCGAAGGCACCCTCGTCCAGGTGGTAGAGGTCCTCGCCACGACTCATCGCGCTGGAGACGTGGGCGTCGATCTCCGCGGCAGTGAGCCCTGCCGGGATCGAGCTGGTGCTGACGATGCGCCGCTGTCGGGCTTCGGGAGGGAAGTCGCACTCGAAGGTCACCCCGACGACGTCGTCCCCGGCCCCGATCGCGAAGAGGATTTCGGTGGCCGAGGGCAGCAACGAGATGATCCGCATCGCCGCTCCTAAGATCGGTGGATGACGTCGTACCTCACGATCGCACGCGAGGGCAACGCCGAGACCGAGGTGGCAGGATCCCGCTTCCGCTGCCGGCTGGTCAGGGTCGAGGACGAGCTGTCGGCGCGCGCGGTGATCGAGCAGGAGCGCAAGCAGAACCGTGAGGCGGGGCACCACTGTGCGGCGTACCTGATCGGTCCCGGCGGCCAGGTCGAACGCTCCCTGGACGACGGCGAGCCGCCCGGGACCGCCGGCGCGCCGATGCTCGAGGTGCTGCGCGCGGAGGGGTTGAGCGACGTAGTGGCAGTCGTGACGCGGTGGTTCGGCGGGGCGCTGCTCGGCACTGGCAACCTTGCCCGGGCGTACGCCGAGACGGTGCGCGCTGCCGTGGCCGACGCCGGCACCCGTGAGCGGGTGCTCAACGAGGTGTGCGAGGTCAGCGTGGAGCACACCGCGGTCGGCCGGCTCGAGCACGAGCTGCGGGCGCGCGGGACGAAGATCCTCGGCGTGGAGTACGCCGACCGGGCGACGTTGCGGCTTGCCGTGCCACCGATGGCCCTGGCGACAGCAGCGGAGATCGTCGCGGAGCTGACCAGCGGGTCGGCAGCCTTGGTGCGCATCGGCCAGGAGTGGGTCGACGGCTAGGACTGAGCGGCGGCCCGCGGCACCGGGACTTCGGTTGCCGAGTGGCAGCGGTAGCCGAACGGGTTCTTCAGCAGGTACTGCTGGTGGTAGTCCTCGGCGTAGTAGTACGCCGGCGCCGGGGCGACCTCGGTGGAGATCTGCTCGTAGCCGCGCTTGGTCAGCTCGGGTTGGTAGCGCTCGATCACCTCGCGCGCGACCCGCTCCTGCTCGGGAGAGGTGAGGTAGATCGCCGACCGGTACTGCGTGCCGACGTCGTTGCCCTGGCGCATGCCCTGGGTGGGGTCGTGCATCTCGAAGAACTTCACCACCAGGTCGTCGAAGGAGACCTTGGCGGGGTCGAAGACCACCCGGACGGCCTCGGTGTGCCCGGTGCGGCCACTGCAGACCTCTTCGTACGACGGATGGGGGGTGCTGCCCCCGGCGTACCCCACCGAGGTGGACCACACCCCGGGCACCTGCCAGAAGATCTCCTCGGCGCCCCAGAAGCAACCCAGCCCGAAGATCGCGACCTCCATACCGGCCGGCACCTCGTCGGTGACCAAAGGTGCGTCAAGCGCTCGGTGCCGTTCGGCGAGCGCGAACGGGCGCTCGGGCCGGCCCGGCAACGCCTGGTCGGGGGTGGGCATGGACTTGGGGCGGTTGAACAACATGGCTCCATCATCCCAGCCGCGCCAAGCCCCTCACACGACACTGCCGCGCTCGGGCGTGGGGTCCACGCCGCGCAGGAGCATTAGGCTCGCAGCGTGAGCCAGCAGCACCGAGGCAAGTCCGGGTTCGAGACGCGGGCGATCCACGCCGGGTACGAGCCCGACCCGACCACCGGGTCGGTTATCCCGCCCATCTACGCGACCAGCACCTACAAGCAGGACGGGGTCGGCGGGCTGCGCGGCGGGTACGAGTACAGCCGATCGGCAAACCCGACCCGAACGGTGCTGGAGGACAACCTGGCCGCCCTGGAGGAGGGGGAACGCGGGTTCGCCTTCGCCTCCGGGCTGGCTGCCGAGGACACCTTGCTGCGCGCGGTCTGCCGCCCCGGTGACCACGTGGTCGTGCCCGACGATGCGTACGGCGGCACGTTCCGTCTGGTCGACAAGGTTCACCGGGAGTGGGGTCTCGCGCACAGCCCGGCCCCGATCAGCGACCTAGAGGCGGTGCGGAGCGTGATCGAGCCCGGGCGCACCCGCATCGTCTGGGTGGAGACGCCGACGAACCCGCTGCTCAACATCGGCGACATCGAGGCGCTGGCTCAGCTGGCTCACGAGGCCGGTGCTCTGCTCGTGGTCGACAACACCTTCGCGTCGTCGTACCTCCAGCAGCCGCTCGTGCTCGGAGCGGACGTGGTGGTGCACTCGACCACCAAGTACGCCGGGGGCCACTCGGACGTGGTCGGTGGCGCCCTCGTCGTACGCGACCTCGACCTGGCCGAGCGGATCGCATTCCACCAGAACGCGATCGGGGCCGTCGCCGGCCCGTTCGACGCCTGGCTGGTGCTGCGCGGCCTCAAGACGCTGGGGGTCCGGATGGACCGGCACTGCGACAACGCCGAGCAAGTGGTCGAGCTGCTCACCGGGCACCCGAACGTGATCCAGGTGATCTATCCGGGCCTCGTGGAGCATCCGGGCCACGAGGTGGCCGCGCGTCAGATGAAGAGGTACGGCGGGATCGTGTCGTTCCGGGTCGCCGGTGGCGAGCAGCAGGCACTCGATGTCTGTCGTCGCGCCGAGGTGTTCACGCTCGGCGAGTCGCTCGGCGGTGTCGAGTCCCTCATCGAGCATCCGGGCCGGATGACTCACGCGTCGGTGACCGGGACAGAGCTGGAGGTGCCAGCCGACCTGGTCCGGCTCAGCGTCGGCATCGAGACCGTCGAGGATCTGCTTGCCGACCTGGAGCGGGCACTTGGCTGAGGGCCACGCGGTGATGTGTGTGGACTTCGGCTCGACGTTCACCAAGACCGTGCTGGTGGATCCGGCGACCGGCGAGCTGTTGGCCACCGCTTCGCACCGAACGACGTTGGACACCGACGTGCTCGACGGGTACGACGCCTGCCGCGCTGCTCTCATCGAACAGGATCCCCGGGCCGCGGAGGCGGAGGTGCTGGCCTGCTCGTCGGCCGCTGGAGGCCTGCGCATC
>JALZBI010000257.1 GCA_030947565.1 Actinomycetota bacterium | reverse complement strand
GTGTGCGACCCGCGGCTGAACCACCAGCAGAGCCTTGAGCTCGCCTTCCTTGTCGCAGAGATGCTGGCCGCGTGAGCCCTTCGTCCGCCGTGCGGGCCGACCTGCTGTCCGACACGCTGACCCGGCCCACGCCAGGGATGCGCGAGGCGATGGCGCAGGCGGAGGTGGGGGACGACGTCTACGGCGAGGACCCCACCGTCAACGCCCTCGAGGCCGAGGTCGCGTCACTCCTGGGGCACCAGGCCGGGCTGTTCACGCCCACCGGATCGATGGCCAACCAGCTCGGGCTGCGGCTGCACGTCGCGCCCGGTCAGGAGCTGGTCTGCGACTCGCTGGCCCACGTCGTGCGGGCGGAGCTCGGTGCGGCGGCGGTGTTCTCCGGCATCTCGTCGCGCACGTGGGTCGCGCCAGGTGGGCTGCTGTCGGCGGCCGACCCGCTGGCGCTGATGATCACCGGCGCCGGTGTCTACCAGGTCAACACGGCGCTCGTCGTGGTCGAGAACACCCACAACTTCGGCGGTGGCACGGTGCAGCCGATCGACGAGATCCGGTTGCTGCGCAAGGGGTCTGACGAGTGTGGGGTGCGCATGCACCTCGACGGGGCGCGGCTGTGGAACGCCCACGTCGCCTCGGGGGTGGCCCTCGCCGACTACGGGCGGGAGTTCGACACCGTCTCGGTATGCCTCAGCAAGGGCCTCGGGGCGCCGGTGGGCTCGGTGCTCGTGGGGTCGGCCGACGCGATGGCGGAGGCGCGGATCTGGCGCAAGCGCTACGGCGGCGGGATGCGCCAGGTGGGGATTCTCGCGGCGGCCGGCCGGTATGCGTTGGCGCACCACGTCGACCGGCTCGTCGACGACCACGCCCGGGCCCGTCGGGCCGCGACCGCTTTCGCGCAAGCGGCGCCCGGCTTGATCGACCCGGACCGCGTCGAGACCAACATCCTCGTCATAGACGTCGGCTCGGCTGGCTGGACCGGTGCTGGTCTTGCGGCGGCAGCGCTGGAGCAGGGCGTGCGGATGTACGCCGTCGGGCCGTCGGCGGTGCGCCTGGTGTGGCACCTGGACGTCGACGACGCCGCGACCGACCTGGCCATCGACGTGCTCACCGCGCTGCTGCGTGAGCGCCCGACGGGCCTCGCCCCCGCCTGACCCCCTCACTTTCCGACGGAATGCCGCGTTCGGTTCACATGGGTGGCGAGGGTGGCGGGGGTGGCGGGGTCAGGTCTCTGACCACCAGGCCGGTGCGTAGCTTCGGCGTGAAGTAGGTCGACTTCGGCGGCATAAGCAGGCCTTCATCCGCGGTGCGGCGGATCTCGTCGACCGACACCGGGCGGATGAGGACCCCGGCGGACGCGCGTCCCTCGCGGACCGCAGCCAGCACCTCAGGCAATCCGTGCTGGTAGGTGACCTCTGCCGCCGACCCCTCCAGCGTGCGCTCGAGCCAGAGCCCGTCGAGGGCGCGGACGTCGTCGAACGCGCCGGGCTTCGGCACCAGCCAGTCCCAGCCGGCCGGGCCGACCACGACGAGCCGCCCGTGCTGCTCCATCTGCCCGAGCACCCCCGGCCCGAGGGTCTCCAGCCCGCCGGCGTGCTCCAGCGTGAACGCCGACGACAGCAGTGTGGCCAGCTCGTCGGCGTCGACGCCCGCGTAGAGCCGGTGGATCGCCTCGACGCTCAGCTGGTCGGCGACGAGCTCGCCGACGAAGGCCAACATCCGCTCGGCATCGGTGTCGGTGCGGCCCGATGAGGCGCGCGCTTCGTCGCGGTACTGCCGCGCCACGGCATACCGGTGGTGCCCGTCGGCGATGAGGGCCGGCACCGACCCCACCGCGGCGCTGATCGCGCCGAGTCGCGTGGTGTCGGTGACCCGCTCGACCACGTGCTCGACCCCGTCGACGGTCACCTGGCCCATCGGCTCACCGGGTGCCGAGAGGAGGTCGGACAGGCCGGGGTATGCGCTGAGGCACCAGACGGGGGACAGGTTTGCCTCCGTGGCCCGGGTCAGCTCGAGCCGGTCAGTCGAGGCCTTGGGCGTGGTGCGCTCGTGGGCGAGGACCTCGCCGGACCCCTCGTCGACGACCTCGAGTGCGCCGACGACCCCACTCAGCTCGCGCTGCTGCCCGGTCGCGTCGGCGAACCGCCTGCGGTAGATCGTCAGGCTTGGCTCGGTGTCGACGACGAGGGTGCCGTCGGCCACCCACTCACGCAGCGTCGCGCCGGCGACGGCGTAGCGGTCCTCCCCACCGCGGGGCACATCGACGTGGACGATGTTGCGCTCGTCCAGCGCAGTCAGAGAATCGACGTCGGCGTCGGACAGCACGTCGTAGGGCGGCGCGGTGAGGACGGCGAGGTCGCGGGAGGCGGCATACCGGACGGCGCGGAAGGGTTCGAAGATCGGCACGGCGGCCTAGCCTGCCAGGTGCGGCGGTCAGGAGGGACGCGGAGTGGTGTCCAGCGCGCGCGACGACGAGCGGTGGACACCACTCCGACGGCGGGGACGCCCTAGGTCACCTCGTGGTGCAGGGCCTCCGACGGCGGGGCGTCACGGCGGCGGCCCCGCAGCTCGACGAGGTACATCGCCGTGAGGACCAGCACCCCGCCGACCGCCATCCGCCAGGTCAGCCCCTCCTGCCCGGCGACGACCGCGAAGAACGCGGCGAACACGGGCTCCAACGTCATAACGATGGCGGCCCGGGTGGCAGTCATGCGCGCCTGGGCCCACGACTGGATCCACAGCGCGGCCACTCCGGCCGCGGTCGCCATGTAGAGCACTGCGGTCCACTGCCCGCCCCCTGAGGGCAGCGCAATCCCGCCGGGAAGTGCGGACACCACGCTCACAACGGCAATCGCCACCATCTGCACCGCGGCCAGCCCGGTCGCCCGGGATGGCGTCGACCAGCGGCCGAGCCCGATGATGTGCAGGGCATAGACGGCCGCGCACGCCAGGGTCAGGCCCTCCCCGACCCCGATCCCCAGGCCGCCGCGCAGCGACAGCACGGCGAGGCCACCGGCCGCCAGGGCGACCGCCGCCCACGTCACTGCGGGCAGCCGCTCGCGCAGCAACAGGGCCGAGAACACCGGTGTGAGAACGACGTAGGTGCCCGTGATGAACCCCGACACCGACGCGTCGGTCGTCGCCAGTCCGATGGTCTGGAGGATCTGCGCGACGCCGTAGACAGCGCCGAGACTCAGCCCGACGACCCACTCCCGACGATCCAGACGTCGGACGTGCCGCCCGAAGATCGCCAGCATGAGCACCGCCGCGATCGCGAAGCGCACCGCGAGGAAGTCGGTCGCCGGCAACGTGACGAGCAGGTCGCGGATGAGGAAGAACGTCGAGCCCCAGACGGCCGTGAGCAGGACGAGCAACCCGGTGGCGACGGTCCGCGTCCGAGCCGCGGAGGGCGCCACCTCAGACGATCGTCAGCGTGATCGTCGAGCCCCTGCGGACCATCGTTCCCCCGGCGGGGTCCGAGCTGCGGACGGTGCCGAAGAAGCCGCCCAGCACGAGGTTGTAGGACACGCTGAACCCCGCCGCCTTGAGCGTCGCGGCGGCGTCGTCGCGCTGCTGGCCGACGGTCGACGGCACCGCGACGAGGACGGGACCCTTCGAGACGACGATGGTGACGGTGTCGCCCCTGAACAAGGTTGCGCCAGATGGGTTCTGGGTGACAACGGCCCCGGCGGGCACAGTGTCGCTGTTGACCTGGTCGCCCTCCTTGACCGCGAAACCGGCGTCACCGAGCGCCTTCTTCGCCGCGTCGGCGGTCCGGCCCGTGTAGTCGGTGACGGGGATGGGCTGGCGCCCCTTGCTCACCGTGATGGCGACCGCACTGTCGGGCTTCAGCGACGTGGCGGCGGCGGGGTCCTGGGCGATGACCTTGCCAGCCTCGACCGTGTCGTTGAACGCGTCCATGCGTTGCCCCAGGGTGAGATGCTGCGCGGCCAGGGTGCTTGGGGCGGCGTCGGCGATCGAGCCGACGAGGTTCGGCGCGGCATACCGCTCCTGTCCCTTGGAGACGGTCATTGTCACCGCACTGAGCTTGTGCACCTCGGTGCCGGGTGCGGGGTCGGCGGTGAGGACCACTCCGGCGGGCACGTCCTCGTCGAACGCCTGCGTGACGGTGCCCCGCAGGTCGGCCTGGTCGAGCGCCTGCTGAGCCGCCGTCTGCGACAGCCGCACCAGGGTCGGCACCGTCGTCTTCGAACCGGGCCCGCCGGTCAGCCACCAGTACCCGGCGCCGCCCGCCCCGAGGACCAGAACCAGCAGCACGACCAGGGAGGTGGCCCAGCCCCGGCGGCGCCGGCGCGGAGCCGAGCCGGACGAGCCGGACGGGCCGGACGAGCCGGACGGGCCGGACGAGCCGGACGAGCCGGGCGGGGTATGCGTGGAGCCGCCGACCGGCTCCGGCGCCGTCCGCGCCACCAGAGGGACAGCCGACGTGGGCGCCACCGTGGTCGCCGCTCGGTCGGTGGCCGGGTCGGCAGAACCAGGTGCCCCGCGCCGGGACGTCGGCCGCAGGTCGAGCTCCGCCGTCGTCATGAGCGCGCGGGA
>JALZBI010000037.1 GCA_030947565.1 Actinomycetota bacterium | reverse complement strand
GTTTCGGCGTTCGCAGGACGCCCAAACCGACGAACACATGAGTCCGGTCGGGACTTGTGGTCTGGTCAGCGGGCGGCGAGCAGCGCGGCCGCGACCTCCCGGTAGGCCTGCGCCCCCTTGGACGTGCGTGACGTCGTGAGGATCGACCGGCCCACCGCCGGTGCCTCCGCGAACCGCACCGTCTTGGGGATCGGCGGCGAGAGCACCGGCAGGCCGTAACGCTCCCCGACGTCGGCCAGCACCTCCTGCGCGTGGTTGCTCCGCCCGTCGAACATCGTGGGCAGGATGCCGACGACGACGAGGTCCTGGTTGAGGATCTTGCGCACGTCGGCGACCGTGTCGAGCAGCTGGCCCACGCCCCGATGGCTGAGCATCTCGCACGGCATGGGGATGACCAGGCCGTCCGCCGCGGTCAGCGCATTGAGGGTGAGGACGCCGAGGCTCGGCGAGCAGTCGAGGACGACCACGTCGTAGTCGCCGAGCACCGGCTCCAGGGCGCTGCGCAGCACGTACTCCCGCGCCGGCCGCCCGAGCAGCTGGGCCTCGGCCCCCGCCAGCTCGATGACCGACGGCACGAGGTCGACGCCGTCGGCGCAGTGCACCACTGTGTCGGCGAGGTCTGCGCGTCCGAGCAGCACCTCGTTGACCGACGTCTCGACCGAGTCGGGATCGACCCCGAGCGAGAAGGTCAGGCAGGCTTGAGCGTCGAGGTCGACGAGCAGCACCCGCTTCCCCGCCTCAGCGAAAGCCGCCCCCAGGCTGGCCACCGAGGTCGTCTTGGCGACCCCGCCCTTCTGGTTCGCGACCGCGAGCACCCACGCTCGGGCCGGCGTCCGGGGCGGCTGGCGGGCCTTGGTCCTGGGTGCGGTGCGCGGCATCCCTGCGCCTCTCGTCGTGGTCCGCCCCGGCGGGGGCAGGATCCGGCTGGAGGTCCGGCTCGAGGGCGGCCCAGGAGGACTTCTCCGGCCCCATCCGCTGCCCCTCCGGACAAGCAGCACGGTAGTCGCACCACGGGCACAGCGCCGACGGCAGGGGTGGGAACGACGTCGACTCGACACCCACCTCACGGAACGACGCGTCGGCCGCCCGCACGTCATGGGCGATGGAGTCGGCCTCCTCGAGCTTGCGCCGCAGCGAGTCGCCGGTATGCGTGTGGCTCGCGACGGTGCCGGTCGGCACGTGGTGCAGCTCGACGGTGACACACCGGCGGCGAAACATCGTCCACGCGGCGGCGGCATACAGGGCCAGGGGCAGCGAGGTGCGCGCCTCCTCCTGGGTGCACGGGCGGCGCCCGGTCTTGTAGTCGACGATGACGAGCTCGGCCCCCCGCTCGTCGAGACGGTCGACCCGGCCGCTGAGGGTGAGTGCAGCGGTGCGGATCGAGAGGGTGCGCTCGACGCCCCGCGGTTGGTGCGTGGGGTCGACCCCTTGAAGGTAGGCCGTGACCTCGCCGGTCACCGTCCGTCGCCACCGCCCGCTCTGGCCGGGGTCGCGGAAGCCGGTCGTGATCCAGGCGGTGCGCACCAGCTCGCCCGCCGCCGCTGCGGTGCGTCGCTCGGACGGCAGGTCCCACCAGTCGCGCAGGGCGTTGTGGGTGGCAATGCCGACGGAGGTGTGCGCGCGTTGCGGACGCGGCGGGGGGCGCGGCCGGTCGAGGTAGTGGAGCCGGTAGCGGCGCGGGCAGTCGAGGTAGGCCAGCAGCCGGGAGGGCGACGCGGCGTACAGCGGGGTGGGCATCCCCTCGAACACACCCTGTCCCGAGCTCACCCGCACCCCTCGCACCGACTGCCGAACCGTCACTCCGGCACCGTAGCGAGACCCCGCCGACATCCCCGACGCTCCTCCACAGGCCGGAGGTGCGCGCACCCAACGGTTTGCCCGCCGCGCACGCTTTCGCGGATCGCGGATGGCTATCCGTCGTCGTGCCGCTTTCTCGTCAGACGCCGGTCGTCACGAAGGCGCGCACCGCGCTGGCCACCATCTGCACGGCGATGGCCGAGAGCAGCAGGCCGGCGATCCGGGTGGCCAGCATCGTGCCCGACTCCCCCAGCACCCGGCGGACGACGCTGGCGAAGCGGAGGAAGACGTAGACGACGAGCATCGTGCCCAGCAGCGCGAAGCCGACGGCCACGTAGCCGGCGAAGCCCGCCGACCCGCCGGCCTGCTGCACGGCGAGCATCATCGCCACGATGGCGCCCGGCCCGGCGAGCAGCGGCGTGCCGAGCGGCACCATCGCCACGTTGACGCCCGCATCAGCCATCGCCTCCGACTCCTGGCCGGTGAGCAGCTGGAGGGCGACGAGGAGCAGCAGCAGTCCGCCGGCACCCTGCAGCGCGGCGAGGGACACGTGCAGGTAGTCGAGGATCCGCTGCCCGAAGACGGCGAACGTGGCGATGACCCCGAGAGCGACGAGGGAGGCGCGCAGCGCCGCCGCGGACCGCTCAGCCGCCGACATGCGGGCGGTCAGCGCGAGGAAGATCGGCACCGCGCCGGGCGGGTCCATGATGACGATCAGGGTGATGAGCGTCGGCACGAAGACGGCGACCGCGGCGGCGAGACCCTCGGTCACCGCAGCACCGGGACGACGCCGCTCGACCGGGCCTCGATCTCTGCCAGCACGGCGGGATCCGTGGTGTGCTCGCCGAGCCGGTTCTCCTTGCCCGCGCCGTGGTAGTCGCTGGACCCGGTGACGAGCAGGCCCAGCCGCTCGGCCAGGGCCAGGCCCCGCGCCACCGCGTCGGCGTCATGGTCGCGGTGGTGCACCTCCAGGCCGGCCAGGCCCGCGGCCGCCATCGCCTCGATCCGGCGGTCCGTCGCCGTGGTGCTCCGGTCGCGGCCGAAGGGGTGGGCGTAGACGGGGACGCCGCCGGCCTCGAGCACCAGCTCGACCGCGTGCACCGGGTCGGGGGCGTAGTGCCGCACGTAGTAAGGGCTGTCGTTGCCGAGCCAGCGTCGGAAGGCCTCGTCGCGGGTGGCGACCGTGCCCGAGGCGACCAGGGCATCGGCGATGTGGGGGCGGCCCTCGGTGGCGCCCTGAGGCACCTGGGCCTGCACCTGCGCATACGTGACGGGCAAGCCGTCGGCCGCCATCAGCTCGACGATCCGGCGCAGCCGCCCCACTCGGGACTCCCGGGCCCGGCGCAGCTCGGCGGCCAGTGCGGGGTGGTCGGGGTCGGGCAGGTAGCCGAGGAGATGGACCGACCGGCCGTGGTCGGAACAGGACACCTCGATGCCCCGCACCAGGGCCACCCCGAGCCGGGTCGCGGCGTCGGCGGCGGGCGCCCAGCCCTGCGTCGTGTCGTGGTCGGTGAGGGCGAGGACGTCGACGCCGGCCTCACGCGCCGACGCGACGACCTCGGCCGGGGCCTGCGTGCCGTCGCTGGCCGTCGAGTGGGTATGCAGGTCGATCCGCATCAGCCGGCCGCCCCGTCCCTGCCCATGGCCCGAAGCGTACCGACGGCGCAGGGCCTGGGTCCGCTCTGCCGCGGGCTACGGAGACCGGGTCAGGATGTCGCCCATCCGCACGACGAGCCGGGCGAGATAGGTGCCGAGGGACACGCCGGCCGCCAGACCGATGCCAACGCCGACGGCGCCCAGCAGGGTGCCGAGCCCCTGGTAGATCCCCGATCCCTCTGGCCCTGAAGCGATCTCGAACAGGCCCTGATAGACCGCCCGACCCGGCAGCAACGGCACGATGGCCGAGGTCGTGATGGTGAGCGCCGACAGCCGGTAGTGCGGTCCGCACAGCTGGATGCCGAAGCCGATGACGGAGGCGGCGATCGCCGCGGAGAACGGCGGCGCGCCACCGCTGCCGGTCAGCAGGAGGTTCACGTACCAGCCGACCCCCCCAGCTACTGCAGCAACAAGGGTGCTGCGCAGGCCGGTGAAGGTCGAGACTGCGAACCCGCCGGCGATGATCGCCGCCGCCACGACCTGCGCCGTCACGGCCGCCGTGCCCACGGGCTGGGGCGTGATGGCGAGCACGACGCCGAGCCGGCCGGCGACACCGAGCACGACGATGATGCCGACGACGATGCCCAGGCTGAGGACGAGGACCTGGAACATGCGCGCCCCGGCCGTGACGTAGAAGCCCTCGATGGCGTCCTGAGCCGCACCGACGAGCGAGAGCCCGGCGAGCAGGACGACGATGCCCGAGGCCACGACGAGCGACGGCAGGACCCCGGCGAGCAGGTCGCCGGACTGCTGCACCACAGCCAGGAGCGCCGCGAAGGTCGTCGGCACCGCCGCCCCGAGCGCCTGGGCGAAGAACCCCGGCACCCCGCGGCGGTTCACCGTCGCCAGCACCCGCGAGATGATGCCGGCGCTCAGCACGCTGATGAGGACGATGACCCAGCCGCCGCCGGCGAGCAGCGAGGTGCCCGCACCCATGAAGGCGACCGCCGTCGTCGTGACCCATCGCCGGTAGGGGTGCGGCGCATGGATGACCGCGTCGAACCGTTCCCGGGCGTCGTTCACGGGCATGGGTTCTACGGCCACCCGGTCGACGAGGTCGTGCAGCCGTTCCAACCGGGTGAAGTCCTGGTTGCGGGTGCGCACCACCCGGGTCACCGTCAGGGGGTCGGCGTGCGGGCCTCGGTTGTAGGACACGGTGATCGCGCTGAAGGTCACGTCGACGTGCACCGATCGCAGCCCGTACGCCTGCGTGAGCCGCAGCACGCTGGCGACGATGTCACCCGCCGCCGCGCCGGTCGCAATGAAGGCGACCCCGGCCCGCACCGCGAGGTCGACCACGGCCCGACCCGTCGTGACGTCGACGCCGTCCGGCTGCGTCCAGACCGGGATCGGGTCCGTCGGCGGGTCCGTGGCCCGCACCACGGCGCGGGTGCTGCGGCCGAGGAGGGAGCCGACCACCCGGCCGCGGCGGACGCGGCGGACGGAGGGCGGGACCGGTTCGGGCACGGCACTACTGAACCAGAGCGCACGTGGTGGCCGCCCCGCCGCGCCTCGGCCCAGGCCCCGTTGTCGCATCGACGGCCCGTGGTGTGAAAACCTGACGTTCATGGCGGACTTCGTCGGAGCGGTCGACCAGGGGACCACGAGCACCCGATTCATGGTCTTCGACCACGACGGCACCGAGGTGGGGCGCCACCAGCTCGAGCACGACCAGATCATGCCGCGCGCCGGCTGGGTCGAGCACGACCCCTTGGAGATCTGGGAGCGCACGCAGACGGCCATCGAGTCGTGCCTGACCACGCTGCACCTGCGCGCGGCCGACCTCGACTGCATCGGCATCACCAACCAGCGCGAGACCACGGTGGTCTGGGACCGGCATACGGGCCGGCCCTTCCACAACGCGATCGTCTGGCAGGACACCCGCACCGACCGCATCGCCAAGGCGCTCGACGCCGACGAGCGCGGGCAGGTCATCCGCCGCAAGGCCGGACTCGTGCCGGCGCCCTACTTCGCCGGCGGCAAGCTGCAGTGGCTGCTGGAGAACGTCGACGGGCTGCGGGACGCCGCCGACCGCGGCGACGCGCTGTTCGGCACCATCGACTCGTGGCTCGTCTGGCAGCTGACCGGCGGCACGCACGGCGGCCGGCACGTGACGGACGTGACCAACGCAAGCCGCACCATGCTCATGGACCTCGAGACCCTCGACTGGGACGACGAGCTGCTCGGCTTCTTCGGGGTGCCGCGCGGGATGCTCCCGGAGATCCGGCCGTCGAGCGACCCGCGGCTCTACGGGCATACCGGCGCGGACGGCCCCTGGAAGGGCGAGATCGCCATTGGCGGGGCGCTCGGCGACCAGCACGCGGCCACGGTGGGCCAGGTCTGCTTCGCGCCCGGTGACGCCAAGAACACCTACGGCACCGGCAACTTCATGCTCCTCAACGTCGGCGAGGACCTCGTCCGCTCGCAGCACGGCCTGCTGACGACGGTCGCCTACCAGCTCGGCGACGCCCAGCCGGTGTATGCCCTCGAGGGCTCCATCGCGGTCACCGGCTCCGCGGTGCAGTGGCTGCGCGACCAGCTCGGCGTCCTGCGCTCCGCCGAGGAGGTCGAGAGCCTGGCCCGCACCGTCGACGACAACGGCGGCGTCTACTTCGTGCCCGCGTTCTCCGGGCTCTTCGCCCCCTACTGGCGCTCCGACGCCCGGGGGGCGATCGTGGGGCTCTCGCGGTTCAACACCTCCGCACATCTCGCGCGGGCCGCGCTGGAGGCGATCTGCTACCAGAGCCGCGACGTCGCCGACGCGATGGTCGAGGACAGCAGATCGATGAACAGGTCCGCGGGGCGTCCTGAGGCGATCAGTGTCCTCAAGGTCGACGGCGGGGTCACCGCCAACGACCTCTGCATGCAGATCCAGGCCGACGTGCTCGGTGTGGAGGTGAGCCGCCCGGTGGTCGCCGAGACGACGGCCCTCGGGGCGGCGTACTGCGCGGGGCTCGCAACAGGCTTCTGGAGCAGCACCGACGAGCTGCGCGCGAACTGGAAGGAAGACCGTCGGTGGTCGCCCCAGTGGAGCGACGACCGGCGAGAGACCGGGTATGCCGCATGGCGAAAGGCCGTGGAGCGCACCCTTGACTGGGTGGAGATCCCGTGATGCACCGATGAACCCGTTGGCCCTGTCCCCCGACAGCCGGGCGGTCGCCATCGAGCGGCTGGCGTCCGGAGCCGAGCTCGACGTCCTCGTCGTCGGCGGCGGTGTCGTCGGCACCGGCTGCGCCCTCGACGCCGTCACCCGCGGTCTGACGACGGGACTGGTCGAGGCTCGAGACTTCGCGTCGGGCACGTCGAGCCGGTCGAGCAAGCTCGTCCACGGAGGCCTCCGCTACCTGGAGATGCTCGACTTCGCGCTGGTCCACGAGGCGTTGCAGGAACGGGGGCTGTTGCTGACCCGGCTCGCTCCCCACCTCGTGCGCCCCGTGCCGTTCCTCTACCCGCTCACCCACCTCGGCTGGGAGCGCGCCTACGTCGAGGCCGGGCTCACCCTCTACGACTCCTTGGCCCGCGGCTCGGGCAACTCGGGCGGCCTCCCCTGGCACAAGCACCTCACTCGCCGGGCGACGCTGCGGATCGCCCCGGCCCTCAAGCGGTCCGCGCTCACCGGTGCGGTGCAGTACTACGACGCCAAGGTCGACGACGCGCGGCACACCATGGAGCTGGCCCGCACGGCCTCGACCTACGGCGCCCACGTGGCGTCCCGCGTCGCGGCCGTCGGGTTCCTGCGTCAGGGCGAGCGGGTCACGGGCATCCGGGCGCGGGACCGGCTGAGCGGCCAGGAGTTCGACGTCCACGCCCGCCAGGTCGTCAATGCCACCGGGGTGTGGACCGACGAGACGCAGGCCCTGATCGGCGAGCGCGGCCAGTTCCACGTGCGGGCGAGCAAGGGCATCCACCTCGTCGTCCCCCGCGACCGCATCCACTCGACCTCGGGCATCATCCTGCGCACCGAGAAGTCGGTGCTCTTCGTCATCCCCTGGGGCCGGCACTGGATCATCGGTACGACCGACACCGAGTGGAACCTCGACAAGGCGCACCCCGCCGCGACCGCCGCCGACATCGCCTACATCCTCGACCACGTCAACGCGTTCCTCACGACCCGGCTCACCCAGGAGGACGTCGAGGGCGTCTATGCCGGGCTGCGGCCGCTGCTGGCCGGCGACACCGAGCAGACGTCCCAGCTCTCCCGCGAGCACGTCGTCGCCCACCCGGCGCCGGGACTGGTGGTCGTGGCCGGCGGGAAGTACACGACCTACCGGATCATGGCCCGCGACGCCATCGACGAGGCGGCTCGCACGCTGGGCGGGTCCATCCCCGAGTCGACGACCGCCGACATCCCCATGGTCGGCGCGGTCGGCTACCACGCGATGTGGAACCGGCGCGAGGCCCTGGCCAAGGAGTCCGGCCTCCACGTCGAGCGCATCGAGAAGATGCTCATGCGCCACGGCATCCTCACGAGCGAGATCCTCGAGCTCATCGCCGACGACGCCTCGCTGGGCGAGCCGCTGCCCGGCGGTGAGGACTACCTGCGCGCCGAGATCGTGTACGCGGCCTCGCACGAGGGCGCCCTTCACCTCGACGACATCCTGGCCCGGCGCACCCGGCTCTCCATCGAGACGTTCGACCGAGGGGTCGGGGCGTCCCGGCCGGCCGCCGAGCTCGTCGCCCCGATCCTCAAGTGGGACGACGCCACCGTGGACAACGAGGTCGAGCACTGGGCGCAGCGGGTCGAGGCCGAGCGGGTGTCGCAGACCATGCCCGACGACGCGTCGGCCGACGAGGCCCGGCTGCGCGCCCCCGACATCAACGGCTGAGGCGTACGCCGACGCCGCGCGGGACAGCGCGCTGACGTCCGGCGCCCACTCGACGCGGCGGCCAGTCGCTTGACGCCCGCTGCAGACCGCGTCATGCGGCTTGACGCAGCGTCGTGTGGCGCATCCGGCGTCAACCCAGCTGGGCGACCACGCCGGCGACGGCCCGCTCGGCGTCGAGCGGCATACCGTGCAGGATCGTCGAGGCCCGGGTCGACTGCCACGGCATCCCGACGAACCGGACCGACGGCAGGCCGGACAGCCCACCGTCCTCGAGGACGGGCAGGCCGCGCCCGTCGAGTCCGGGCACCTCGAGCCACGACAGGCGGGGCCCGAACCCGGTGCACCACACCACCGTCCCGATCCCCGCCGCGTCGAGGTCGAGGGTGGGCTGTGGCGGCACGGTGAGCGGACCGCGGCCACCGTCCGGCTCCGCGGGCGGGGCGTCGATCCCCGCAGCCGCGATGTAGTCGTCCGCGACCCGCTCGAGCCCGACGGCGACCTCGTCGGCGTACGCGACGTAGTCGGACACCTCCCCGGTGAAGTGCAGCCGGCCACCCTCCACCGCCGTCAGCCGTCCGAGCAGCGTGACGCCGAGCCGGTCCAGCGCGGGCAGGCCGATGTCGCGGCCGTTGGAGGCCAGCAGGGGCGTGGGCAGCCACATCGCAGCAGGGTCCGCGAGCTCATCGGCGCGCATCGCCCAGTACCCCGCGTCGACGTGCCAGCCGAGCAGCTCGCGGCCCCGGTAGTGCGCCCGGTAACGGCCGACGCGGCTGGTGGAGAACCACACCCGCCGACCGGCGAGCGCGAGGTCCTCGGCGACCTGCGCACCCGACTGTCCGCCGCCGACGACGAGCACCCCGCCCTCCGGAAGCGTTGCGGGGCAACGGTAGTCAGCCACGTGGATGGAGGCCACGTCGTGGTCGAGGTTCTGGGCCTGCGCCGGCACGAGCGGCCGCGTCTTCGACCCGCTGGCCACGACCACGGTGCGGACGACGAGCTCGTCGTCCGGCGTGTGGACGACCAGCCGGTCGCCGTTCTGGGTCACGGCGCCGACCGGGGTATGCGTCCGCACGGGTAGGCCGGCGGCCTGCTGGGCCAGGAGCGAGACAGTCTCGTCCCTCGTCGAGTAGTCGTCGGCCCGCACGTCGCCGAGCACCCGGTTCATGAACCCCGGGGTGTTGAGCCGGAACGAGTCCCAGCGCTGCGTGGCCCAGGTGTGACCGACGTCGCCCGCTTCGAGGATCACGTGGTCGACCCCGTGGTCGGCCAGCATCCGGCTGGTGGTGACCCCGGCGGCGCCGGCCCCGACGACGACGCAGTCCGGGCTCATGAACGAAAGCATGGCTGGTCCCCCGCTCCACCGGGTCCGGTTCGGTGAACTCCTCGGCTCGGCGGCCGCATACGCTCCCAGCCATGAGCCTTCCCTCCCGCGGCGTCCTCGTCACCGGGTCCTCCCGCGGCGTCGGCGCGGCCACCGCTCGAGCCTTCGCCGCGCTCGGCGACCGGGTCGTCGTCCACTACCGCGAAGGGGAAGGACCCGCCCGCGACGTGGTCGAGTCCCTGGCGGGGTCGGGTCACGCCCTGGTTCGCGCCGACCTCGCCGACCCGGCAGCGGTGGCCGACCTCGCGGCGGCCGCCGTCAGCGCGCTGGGTCGGGTGGACGTCCTGGTCAACAACGCCGCCCGCTACCTCGACCCTGCTGACCCGTCGGCCGAGGGCAGCCGGCGCGGCGACCACCGCGTCATCGAGGTCGACTACGAGGCCTGGACCCAGGCCTGGCAGGCCACCCTGGCGACCAACCTCATGGGCCCCGCCAACCTCACGTGGTGCGTGGCGAGGCACATGGTCGCCGTCGCCCCCGCCGACGGCCTCCCCCGCGGCCGGATCGTCAACGTCGGGTCGCGCGGCGCCTACCGCGGCGAGCCGGACGTGCCCGCCTACGGCGCCAGCAAGGCCGGGCTGCACGCGTTCGGGCAGTCGATGGCCGTCGCCCTGGCGCCCGAGGGCATCTCCGTCGTGAGCATCGCGCCCGGGTTCATCGCCACCGACATGGCCGCCCGGCTGCTCGACCGCCCCGAGGGCGACGCGATCCGGGCGCAGAGCCCGTTCCATCGGGTCGCCGAGCCGTCGGAGGTCGCGCGCGCCATCGTGGCGTTGGCCGATCCCGGCGCCGAGTGGGTGTCGGGAGCCGTCATCGACTTCAACGGGGCCAGCCACCTGCGCTGACCTGCACGCCTGGACGCCTGCACGCCTGGGACGCCTGGGACGCCTTGGAATGCCTAGGACTCCGACTGCAGGCTCGACTCCTTGTGCGCCGCCCGTGCCCCGCTCTTGTCGGACTCGACGATCCAGTAGGGGTCGTCGTCGCTCGCGTTGAACGGCTGGCCAGCGAACTCGAAGTGCTTCGTCCGCCGCTCGACCGCCGTGCCCTGGGTCCGGCCCTGAGGGGTGTTCCACGACACGGGAGCGCCTTTTCTGATCGCCATGACGTGACGGTATGCGGCCGGGCGCGAGCGCGCCCGGCGAGGCCGCAGGCGACCCGGCGCGGTATCCGTCGCATCCGCGCGGGCCGTCCGCGACGAATCCGGCACGATGGGGCTGCCGCCATCGCCGATCCGGGGAGGTCCGTATGCGGGCCGCACGGACCGGGCGCGACGAGGTCGGCCAGTACTACGCCGCCCACCGCGTGGAGCTGGTGCGGCTGGCGGTCCTGCTCCGCCCCAGCACCGATGCCGCCGCCACGGCGGTGGTCCAGGACGCCTTCCTGGTGTTTCTCCGCCGGAGCGAACGGGAGCGCGACCCCGGGGCCGGTCTGAGCGCCCTACGCGCCCTGGTCGTCCGCTCCTGCCGTGCGGCCGGCCACCGCGGGGCAGTCGACCCGGTCGACCAGGCCGACCCGGTCGACCGGACGGATCCGCTCGCCCCGCTGTCCACCCCGCAGCGAGAGGCCGTCGTGCTCTCGGTGTGGGCGGGACTCGGCGCCCGGCCCGCGGCGGCCGTCCTCGGGACGAGCGAGCCGACGTTCGCCTCCGCGCTCGCGGAGGGTGTCGAGCTGTCGGGAACGGACCCGGCTCACCTGGCCGAGGCCCTGCACCATCGCGTGGCGGGCGTGACC
>JALZBI010000256.1 GCA_030947565.1 Actinomycetota bacterium | reverse complement strand
CGGCCGACATGCGGTGGTGCTGCACGACCGGCTGCTCGAACCCGGCATCTCGAAGGTCAACCTCGACCATGTGGTCGTCTCCGCGGCCGGGGTGTTCCTCGTGGACACCAAGAACTGGAGCGGTGACGTCTCCGTCTACGACGGAAACCTGTGGCAGCACACGCAGAACGCCGCAGACCGGAGGCACCAGCCCAGGCACGAGGAGCTCGACAAGGCCAGCCGGGCCGCGGCGGCGATGGAGCGGGTGCTGTCGGGGCCGGTGGTGCCCGCGCTGGCCCTGGCCGCGTCCCGACAGACGGGTTTTCACCCCGAGCGGGTCCGGGGTGTGCAGGTGCTTCCGCTGCCGGCGTTGGTCCCCTGGCTGCGGGCTCAACCCGCGTGGCTCACCCCGGCCCAGGTCGAGGCCACGGCCCACCGGGTCGACGTGGCGTTCCCGCCCGCTGGAACGGTGGTCACCGTGCCGGCTGCGACCTCGCGCCGGCACTCCTCGTCGGCAACCCCGTCGCCTCACCCGTCCGCCCGCCAAGGGACACAACCACCGGCCGCCCGATCCCGCAGCTCCCGACAGCGAACCAGGCAGCGCAAAGCCCAGGCCCGGCCGGGCGCGACACTGCTGAAGCTCGCGTTCGCGGCGGTGGTCATCGTGCTGGCCGTCACCCAGCTTCCTCGTATCGCTCCCCTTCTGACCTCCCTCATTGCGACGCCCCATCCTGCAGCTCCGTCGAGCAAGCCGTCCGGTGCGGGTGCGCCCGCCGGTCACTCCGCGTACACGGCGCAGTCGGCGTCGACGCTCACCCTGCTTGACGGGTCGCCGGCACCCGGCGGGCCACCACGGGGCGACGCCCAGCTGCCGCTCTGACGGCCAGCTCCAGTGCGGGTGGGGCACGCTCAGGCGCTGATGAACCCCAGCAGGTCGGCCCGGGTCAGCACGCCGACCGGCTTGCCGCCGTCGACGACGAGGATGGCGTCGCCGGTCTCCAGCTCGTGCCGGGCGACGCTGACCTTCTCGCCGGACCCGACGAGCGGCAGCCCGTCCTCCATGTGGCTACCGACCGAGTCGGCGAGGTGCGCCTTGCCGGTGAACAGCAGCTCGAGGAGCGCCCGCTCGCTGACCGAACCGGCCACCTCCCCCGACATGACCGGTGGCTCGGCGTTGACCACCGGCATCTGCGAGACGCCGTACTCCCGCAGAATCTCGATCGCCGTCCGGATGGTCTCCCCGGGATGTGTATGCACGAGGGCCGGCAGCTCACCCGACTTGCCGCTCAGGACGTCCCCGACCGTCGTCTCCCCGCCGGTGTTCAGGAACCCGTAGGAGCTCATCCAGTCGTCGTTGAAGATCTTCGACATGTAGCCGCGTCCCGAGTCGGGCAGCAGCACCACCATGACTGCCTCGGCCGGCAGGTGGCGAGCAGCCCGCAGCGCCGCGACGACCGCCATCCCGCACGAGCCCCCGACGAGCAGCCCTTCCTCCCGGGCCAGGCGCCTTGTCATCGCGAACGAGTCGGCGTCGGAGACGGCGATGACCTCGTCGACCACCGACGGGTCGTAGGCGCTGGGCCAGAAGTCCTCACCGACGCCCTCGACCAGGTAGGGGCGCCCGGAGCCGCCGGAGTAGACCGAGCCCTCGGGGTCGGCCCCGATGATCTGGACGCCGCCGTCGGAGACCTCCTTGAGGTAGCGCCCGCAGCCGCTGATCGTCCCCCCGGTGCCGATGCCGGTGACGAAGTGGGTGACCCGCCCGTCGGTGTCCTTCCAGACCTCAGGACCGGTCGTCTCGTAGTGGCTCTGCGGCCCCATCGGGTTGGCGTACTGGTTCGGCTTCCACGCCCCGTCGATCTCACGGACCAGCCGGTCGGACACCGAGTAGTAGGAGTCGGGATGCTCCGGAGGGACCGCCGTCGGGCAGACGACGACCCGGGCGCCGTAGGCCCGCAGCACGTCGAGCTTGTCCTGGCTGACCTTGTCGGGGGAGACGAAAACACAGTCGTAGCCGCGGTTCAGGGCCACCAACGCCAGCCCGACGCCTGTGTTGCCCGACGTCGGCTCCACGATCGTGCCGCCCGGCTTGAGCTCTCCCGACGCCTCGGCCGCTTCGACCATCCGCAGCGCGATCCGGTCCTTGACCGACCCGCCGGGGTTGACGTACTCGATCTTGGCCAGGACGGTGCAGGCGATGCCCTCCGTCACGGTGTGCAGCTTGACGAGGGGCGTGTTCCCGACGAGGTCGGCGATGTGCTCGGCGTACTTCATCGGGCCATCTTCCCTCCTTCGAGCATGACCGTCGTGCGCGCCGACCCCTTCTCGAAGCCCGAGCAGGCGGCCGACGTAGCGTGGACACTGGTGCCGCCGGGTCCGGTGGGTCGGGCGGCAGCAGCAGACGAGGTGAGGGGGGCGATGGGACGGGCGCGGCGAGCGCGGCGGATCGCGCAGACAGCCGCCTACGGCGGTGGCTTCGGCGTGGCCGGCATCGGCGCGCTCGGCATCCTCGGCTACGGGCTCATCAAGGCGGAGGCCATCCTGGCCCGGCGCGCGGTCGGGGAGATCGTCGAGACGGCGCCGGCGCACGACGGGGTCTACGGCTCCGGACCCGGCCGGCCCCTCGAGCTGGTGGTCCTCGGTGACAGCAGCGCGGCGGGCCTCGGCACCGCTCACGGCGAGCAGACCATCGGCGCCATCCTGGCGAGCGGGGTCTCCGCCTTCGCGGGGCGCCCCGTGCGGCTCACCAACGGGGCGGTGGTGGGTGCCGTCTCCCAGGACCTCGACCTCCAGGTCGCCAACGTCCTCGACACCGTGGCCCGGCCGCACGCCGCGGTGCTCCTCATCGGGGCCAACGACGTGACCCATCGCATCGACAAGTCCATCGCCGTGCGGCACCTCGAGGCGGCGGCGCGCCGCCTTCGCGACGCCGGAGCCGCGGTCGTCGTCGGTACGTGCCCGGACCTCGGTGTCGTGCAACCGGTCGCGCAACCCCTGCGCACCCTCGCGCGGAGATGGAGCCGTGACCTGGCCGCCGCGCAGACCGTCGCGGTGGTCGAGGCGGGGGGGCACACCGTGTCGCTGGGCGACCTGCTCGGCCCTGAGTTCGCGCAGCGTCCCACCGAGATGTTCAGCTCCGACCGGTTCCACCCGTCACCGGCGGGGTATGCCCGGGTCGCCGCCGTCCTCCTGCCCACCCTCTGTTCGGCCATGGGGCTGTTCGACGAGGACGTCGTCCTCGGCCTCGACCGCAGCCGGGGCGAGCGCGTGACCCCCGTCTCCAGGGCGGCCACCCGAGCCGTGCGTGACCCCGGCACCGAGGTGGCCCCCACGGAGATCGGCGGCCAGCCGCGCGGTCGGCTCGGCCGTTGGGCCGTCGTGCTCCACCGGGTGCGCCGGCCGTTGCCGGCCCGCACCACCGACGACCAGAGCCAGCCGATCGAGTCCGGCAGCATCTGACGGGGATCTGACGGGCGGGTGACGGGCGGGTGACGGGCGGCGGGCGGCGGGCGGCGGCGGGCGGCGACGGGCGGCCGACGACGCCCCGCGCCGACACGGCATACCATCGACGTCACCAGGTGAGCGAGCGCTCACCCCGCGTCAAGGAGGACTGTCCGATGCCTGATGCCGTCATCGTCTCGACCGCTCGTAGTCCCATCGGCCGGGCCTTCAAGGGCTCGCTCAAGGACGTCCGGCCCGACGACCTCTCGGTGCAGGTGCTGCGCGCCGCACTCGACAAGGTGCCTGGCCTGACGGCCGCCGACCTCGACGACCTCTACTGGGGCTGCGCCGAGCCGTCCGGCCGGCACGGAGCGAACCTCGCCCGGGTCGTCGCCGTGCTCGCGGGCTACGACACCCTGCCCGGCGCCACCGTCAACCGGTTCTGCGCGTCCAGCGTGCAGACCACCCGGATGGCCTACCACGCGATCAAGGCCGGTGAGGGCGACGCGTTCATCTCCGGCGGCGTCGAGTGCGTGTCGCAGTACCTCGCCTTCGCCGGCGCGGGCGCCGCCGACGCAGACGCGACGAACCCGCTCTTCGCCGACGCCATGGCCCGCACCACGGCGACCGCCAAGAGCAACGAGACCTGGCGCGACCCCCGGGAGGACGGATTGCTGCCCGACGTCTACATCGCCATGGGTCAGACCGCCGAGAACGTCGCGACGTCGCTCGGCGTCTCCCGCGAGCGCCAGGACGAGTGGGGCGTCACAAGCCAGAACCGGGCCGAGAAGGCGATCGCCAACGGGTTCTTCGAGCGCGAGATCGCCCCGATCACCCTGGCTGACGGCACGGTCGTCACCAAGGACGACGGCCCTCGCGCGGGTGTCACCATCGAGGGCGTCCACTCCCTCAACCCCGTCTTCCGCGAGAGCGGCACGGTCACGGCCGGCAACTGCTGCCCCCTCAACGACGGCGCCGCCGCGGTCGTCGTCATGAGCGACTCCAAGGCCGCCCAGCTCGGCCTCACGGCGCTCGCCCGGGTCGTGGCCACCGGGGTCTCGGCCCTCTCCCCCGAGATCATGGGGCTGGGGCCGATCGAGGCGTCGAAGCAGGCGCTCGGCCGGGCCGGCCTGACCATCGGCGACATGGACCTCT
>JALZBI010000255.1 GCA_030947565.1 Actinomycetota bacterium | reverse complement strand
TTTCTGACCTCTCGGCTGACGGCCTCCGCCAAAGGTGACCTTTGGCGGGGCAGGCCGGTATGCGTGGGAGGCGGCGGTACGCGTGGGTAGGCGATGCTGCCGCTCCATGGGCGGCGCAGTGATGCGAACGGCCCGGCTGATAGAAACGACGGTATGAGCGAGGCGACACAGACCCAGGGCGGGTGGCTGAGCCAGCGGGAGCTGCGCGACGCCCGGGAGCGGCTGCCGATCGTCTACGTCGAGGCGGTGCCTGTGCGCGTCGACGACCGAGGCGTGGTCACGACCCTGGGGCTGCTCCTGCGCGCCTCCGACGGCGTGGTCGACCGTGAGCTGGTGTCGGGGCGGGTGCTCTACCACGAGCGGATCCGCGACGCCCTGCTGCGGCACATCGAGAAGGACCTGGGTCCGCTGGCCATGCCGCGCATCCCGATCTCGCCGCAGCCGTTCACCGTCGCCGAGTACTTCCCGACTCCCGGCGTCACCCCCTTCCACGACCCGCGACAGCACGCCGTCTCGCTGGCCTTCGTCGTCCCGGTCATGGGTGACTGCTCACCCCAGCAGGACGCTCTCGACCTGGCTTGGGTCACCCCCGAGGAGGCCGCCTCCCTCACCGCCCTCGGCGAGATGCGCGGCGGGCACGGGGTGCTCGTGCGGCAGGCGTTGGCCTACATCGGTCACCCCGTCTGACCGCGCCGACCGGGTCTACGCTTCAACGGCGACCCATCGGGTAGAGGCCGGGCATGACCCGATTCGGCTACACCCTCATGACCGAGCAGAGCGGCCCGAAGGAGCTCGTCCGCTACGCCCGGGCGGCCGAGGACGTCGGCTTCGACCTCGCGGTGTCGAGCGACCACCACTCCCCCTGGCTCTCGGCGCAGGGCCATGCCCCGTATGCGTGGACGGTGCTCGGCGCCGTGGCCCAGGTGACCGAGCGTATCGAGCTGATGACCTACGTGACGTGCCCGACGATGCGCTACCACCCGGCGGTCGTGGCGCAGAAGGCCGCGACCCTCAAGATCCTCGCCGACGGGCGCTTCACGCTCGGGCTCGGCGCAGGTGAGAACCTCAACGAGCACGTCGTGGGCGGCGGCTGGCCCGGCGTGGCCACCCGCCAGGAGATGCTGGCCGAGGCCATCCAGATCATCCGCGAGCTGCATACCGGCGAGCTGGTGACCTTCCGCGGCGCGCATTTCGAGGTCGACTCGGCCCGCATCTGGGACCTGCCCGACGGGGGCGTGGACATCGCCGTCGCCGCCGGGGGCGAGAAGGCGGTCGCTGCGCTGGGGCCGCTGGCCGACCACCTCATCGCCACGGAGCCGGACGCCGACCTCGTCACGGCGTGGAACGCGGTGAAGGACAAGGACTCCGGCGACAGTCAGCACACGGTCGGTTCAGGTGCTCGAGCCATCGGCCAGATCCCGATCAGCTGGGACCCGTCCGGTCAGGAGGCGGCGGTGGACCGCGCTCATGACCAGTTCCGGTGGTTCGGCGGCGGCTGGGCGGTCAACGCCGACCTCCCCACCACAGCGGGGTTCGCCGGGGCGTCACAGTTCGTCCGCAAGGAGGACGTCGCCGACTCAATCCCGTGCGGGCCGGATCTCGATGCCATCGTCGAGGCCGTCAAGCCGTTCTGGGAGGCTGGGTTCACCGACATCGCCCTGGTGCAGGTCGGCGACGAGCTGCAGCAGCAGTTCCTCGACGTAGCTGCCGGCCCGCTGCTCGAGAAGCTGCGCGCCGCCGCCCCGGAGTAGTTCGGCGTCCCGGGTCGGGAGTCGTCACGTCGGGAACCCGACCTACGGACTCCCGACCGCCTCCGACAGCGCCGCCCGTCCGGACCCCAGCACGGTCAGCGGCAGCAGCGTCTTTCCCGTCGGGCCGGTCTCGATCTCGGTGCCCATCTGCGGGCACACGCCGCAGTCGAAGCAGGGCGTCCACCGGCAGTCGTCGACCTCGGTCTCGTCTAGGGCGTCCTGCCAGTCCTCCCAGAGCCACTCCTTGTCGAGGCCGGAGTCGATGTGGTCCCACGGGAGCACCTCGGCCCGGTCCCGCTCACGCGTCGTGTACCAGGCGACGTCGACCGGTTGACCCTCGAAGACCCCTGCTGCACAACGCATCCAGCGCTCGTAGGAGAAGTGCTCGCTCCACCCGTCGAACCGGCCGCCGTCGCGCCACACCGCCTCGATGACCTCACCGACCCGTCGGTCGCCGCGAGACAGCAGCCCCTCGACCAGCCCGGGCTGACCGTCGTGGTAACGGAACCCGATCGCCGACGCATACCGGCGGTCGGCGCGGATCGCGTCGCGCAGCTTCTGCAGCCGTGCGTCGGTCGCCTCGACGCCGAGCTGGCTGCACCACTGGAACGGCGTATGCGGCTTGGGCACGAACCCGCCGATCGACACCGTGCAGCGGACGTCACGTCGCCCCGACACCTGCCGCCCCGTCTCGATGACCCGCTTGACCAGGTCGGCGATCTGGAGGACGTCCTCATCGGTCTCGGTCGGTAGGCCGCACATGAAGTAGAGCTTCACCTGCCGCCACCCCGCGCCGTAGGCCGCGGCGACCGTCCGGATGAGATCCTCCTCGGTCACCATCTTGTTGATGACCTTGCGGATCCGCTCGCTGCCACCTTCGGGCGCGAACGTCAGTCCCGACCGGCGGCCGTTGCGGGTCAGCTCGTTCGCGAGGTCGATGTTGAAGGCGTCGACGCGGGTGGACGGCAGGGACAGCCCGGTCTGTGTGCCCTCGTAGCGGTCAGCCAGACCCTTCGTGATGTCGGCGATCTCCGAGTGGTCGGCCGACGACAGCGACAGAAGACCCACCTCCTCGAACCCGGTTGCGGCGAGGCCCCGTTCGACCATCTCGCCGATGCCGGTAATCGACCGCTCGCGCACCGGACGGGTGATCATGCCCGCCTGGCAGAACCGGCAACCGCGGGTGCAGCCGCGGAAGATCTCGACCGACATCCGCTCGTGCACCGACTCCGCCAGGGGCACCAGCGGCTGCTTCGGGTAGGGCCAGGCGTCGAGGTCCATGACGGTGTGCTTCGAGACCCGCCAAGGGACGCCGGCCAGACCGGGCTTCGGCGCGACGCGTTGGATCCGGCCGTCGGTGAGGTAGGACACGTCGTACAGCGAAGGCACGTAGACGCCGCCCGTGCGGGCCAGGCGCAGCAACAGCTCGGGCCGGCCACCCGGACGACCCTGGGTCTTCCAGTCGCTGACGATGTCGGTGATGGTCAGCACCGCCTGCTCGCCGTCACCGACGACGGCCGCGTCGACGAAGTCGGAGATCGGCTCCGGGTTGAACGCCGCGTGTCCGCCGGCGATGACGACGGGGTCGTCGTCCCCTCGGTCGACCGCGTGCAGGGGGATTCCGGCCAGGTCGAGGGCAGTGAGCAGGTTGGTGTAGCCCAGCTCGGTCGAGAACGACACCCCGAGCAGGTCGAAGTCGCGCACCGAGCGGTGGCCGTCGACGGTGAACTGCGGCAGACCCGACTCCCGCAACAGCGCTTCGAGGTCGGGCCACACGGCATACGTCCGCTCGGCGAGCGCATCCGTCCGCTCGTTGAGGACCTCGTAGAGGATCATCACGCCCTGGTTGGGGACGCCGACCTCGTAGGCGTCGGGGTACATCAGCGACCACCGCACCGTGCGCTCGGCGCCGTCGGGCCCGAAGCCGCCGCAGTCCCAGTCCTTGGTCGTCGAGTTCAGCTCACCGCCGACGTACTGGATGGGCTTGCTGACCCGCTCGAGCAGCGGCTCGAGCCGCGGCCAGAGCGTCGCTCCGCGGGTGGTGGTATGCGGCATCCGCCCAGTTTAGGTGGCGACCGGCGCCCCGAGGAGACCATGGCCCCCGGTGTTCTCACCTGGTGGCTCGCATGAGGTCAAGACGGAGCGCTGCACCCCCTCGGGGGGGTGTGGCGCTCCGAGATCAGGCTCACCGGCCCGCTACCCCCGCGACACTGAGGCGACCGGTCCACCGAGGGGCGGCGCCGACCACCCAGGTGATCGCCGCCAGGACGACGGCGATGACCAGCGACGTCACGACGACGACGCCATAGCCGTTCTTCGACGCGTCCATGAAGGGGTAGGGGTACCAGTTGGCGATAGGCCCGCGCACGAGGCTGTAGAGCAGGTAGGCGAGCGGAAACACCAGCCACAGCAACGCTTTGCGGTAGGGAACCGGTTCGACCCGCGTCGCGAACAGCCAGTCGAGGATGATGGCGATCGGCATGATGTAGTGCAGCACCGTGTTGTCCCACGGCACAGCCGTCAGCTCCGACGCGGGGTAGCCCGACAGCAGGACGATGAAGATGATGATCGTCGTCGTCATGAAGAGGGCGACGGCGCCCCGGAGGTAGTCCAGCCGCGCGCTCCGGTGCCCGACGGCGACGACGAAGCTGCTGACGACCAGGCTGATGACCGACAGGGCGTTGGACTCGACCGTGAAGTAGCTGAAGAAGTCGCCCGCGCGGAACTGGCCACGTTCGACCAGGGTGGCGACCTCGGTCACCAGCGCGCTGAAGCCGAGCAGGGCGAACAGCATCTTGACCGTGACCAGGCCCCACGGAGTGGACCCCG
>JALZBI010000254.1 GCA_030947565.1 Actinomycetota bacterium | reverse complement strand
CTCAGCGCGCCGCTGCGCCGCGCATACAAGCTGGACAAGTTCGACCAGAACACCTGGCAGGCCGGCCTCGACCGGCTGCTGGCCGGAGTCGCCGTCGCCGAGCACGACCTCCTCGTCGGTGATGTGCTGCCCCTCGACGACGTCTCGAGCTCCGACATCGACCTCGCCGGACGACTGGCCGAGCTCGTCGCCCGGGTGCAGGACTGCGTCGAGCGCCTCCAGGACGCCGGCCCGGTGCGCGAACGCCTCGCCGTGCTCCGTGAGACGGTGCTCTCGCTCAGTGAGACGGCGCCCGGGGACGCCTGGCAGCTGGCCCAGTTCGAGCGCACCATGGCCCGCGTCGCCGCCGGCGTCGACGCGCACGCGGCACCCGAAACCCAGGTACGCCTCACCGACCTGCGCGGCATGCTCGATGTCGAGAGTGGCGCCCGGCCCACCCGGGCCAACTTCCGCACCGGCAACCTCACCGTTTGCACCATGGTGCCGATGCGGTCGGTGCCCCACCGGGTCGTCTGCCTGCTGGGGCTCGAGGACGGCACGTTTCCCCGGACCCAGACCGTCGACGGCGACGACGTGCTCGCCCGCGACCCCATGACCGGTGAGCTCGAAGTGCGCAGCCAGGACCGGCAGCTGCTGCTCGACGCCGTGATGGCCGCCACCGAGAAGCTCGTGCTGCTCTACACCGCGGTCAACCCCAGCAACGGGCAGGAGCGGCCCCCATCCGTACCCCTCGGCGAGCTTCTCGACGCCCTCGACCGCACCGCCGCGCGACCGGTCCGGGACCAGATCCTCGTCCGGCACCCGTTGCACCCCAACGCCGTTCCCAACCTCACCCCTGATGCCCTCACCCCCGGTGAGCCCTTCAGCTTCGACCCGGCCGCGCTGCGCGGGGCCCGGGCGGCGGCCAACCCCCTGGACCGGCCCACCCCCTTCCTCGACGCACCGCTCCGCGAACCACCACACCGACCCGACCTAGCCCTCACTGACCTGCAGGCGTTCTTTGCCAACCCCGCCCGCGCCTTTCTGCGCCAACGGCTCGACATCGCCGCCCCCGGTGACGTCGACCAAGGCGACGAGAGCATCCCCGTCGACCCGAACGCGTTGGAACAGTGGGCGGTCGGCGACCGCATCCTCCGCCGGCTCCTCGCCGGCACGGATGCGACCGCGGTGTTCGACTCCGAGCCGCCGCGCGGTGGGCTGCCGCCGGGCGTCCTCGGGGCCCGCCTGCTCGACGACGTCGGCCGCAAAGCGGCGCAGCTGGTCAACGCCACGGAGCCTCTGCGGGTCGACCCCGTCGGAGCCATCCCCGTCGACGCCGCACTCCCCGACGGTCGGCGGCTGGCCGGCACCGTCGCCGACGTGCGCGGCGAGCGCATCGTGCGGGTCACCTACTCCTCGCTGCGCCCCCGCGCGCGCCTCGCCGCCTGGGTCGACCTCCTCGCCCTCTCGGCCGACGACCCCAGCCGCCCCTGGTCGTCCGCGGTCGTCGGTCGGTGGGGTGGCCGGGCCAAGGCCGCGCAGGTGGACCCCCTCGCAGCTCAGGCGCCGAGCCTGCTGGCCGACCTCGTCGCCGTCTACGACGCGGGTATGCGTGAACCGCTGCCACTACCCGTGGGGACGGCCGAGGCGTGGGCCACCGAGGTGAAGCGCGACAAGAACCCCCGGTGGGCGGCGCGAGAGAGCTGGCAGGGCAAGAACAACAGCGGCACCTTCGCCGAGAACCGTGACGCCGCGTTCGGCATGGTCTTCGGCCCGGCCTCCTCGTTCGACCACATCTCCGGTATGCCGCGGGTCGGCGAGGACCCGCGGCGCCAGCAGAGCCGGCTCGGCGCATACGCCGTCCGGGTCTGGGAGCCGTTGCTGCTGCGCGAGCGGATGAGGACCCTGTGAGCACTCTCAGCACTGAACCGTTCGACGTCACCGGTCCGCTGCCCACCGGAACGACGTTGCTGGAGGCGAGCGCCGGCACGGGTAAGACGTGGACGATCGCCTCGCTCGTGACGCGCTACGTCGCCGAGGGGCACTGCCGCCTCGACGAGCTGCTCGTCGTCACCTTCGGGCGGGCGGCGAGCGAGGAGCTGCGGCAGCGGGTGCGCGAACAGCTCGTGGCCGCCGAGCGAATGCTCTCACCGGAGCCCGATCTGGCCGACCCAGCAAGCCCCGACGACACGCGTACCGACCCTCGCATCCGCCCCCTGCTCGACCTGCTCCGGCAGGGTGGGGCCGACGACATCGCCCATCGGCATGCCCGGGTGCGTGAGGCGCTGTCGACCTTCGACGGGGCGACCATCGCCACGACCCACCAGTTCTGCCAGATGGTGCTGACCGGGCTGGGGATCGCCGGGGACACCGACGCCAGCGCGCGGCTCGTCGAGGACCTCGACGATCTCGTGGAGGAGGTGGTTGACGACCTCTACGTGCGCGGGTTCGCCCAGCAGTCAACGGTTCCCGAGTTCACCCGGGTCGAGGCGGGGGCCATCGCCGCGACCGTCACCCGCGACCCGCAGGCGCGCATCGAGCCGGTCAGCGTCACCCCGGGGACCGTCGCGGCCCGACGGGTGTCCTTCGCCAAGGCTGTCCGCGACGAGTTCGACCGGCGCAAGCGGCGGCTCGGGGTGCTGAGCTATGACGACCTGCTCAGCCAGCTGGCCGAGGCGCTGGCCGACGACCACGCGCCGGCCCGCAACCGGATGCGGCAGCGGTGGCGGGTGGTGCTGGTCGACGAGTTTCAGGACACCGACCCTGTCCAGTGGCAGGTGCTCGACCGGGCCTTCACCGGCCACGCGACGATGGTGCTCATCGGCGACCCGAAGCAGGCCATCTACGCCTTCCGCGGCGGCGACGTCGTCACCTACCTCGCCGCCGCCCGCACGGCCACCCGGCACGCGACACTCGACGTCAACCACCGCAGCGACGCCGGTCTCGTCGCCCGGCTGCAGGCGCTGCTCGTCGGCGCCGCGCTCGGCGACCCGGAGATCCTCGTCCGCCCGGTGGTCGCCTTCCATAAGCAGCCGCGCCTCGTGGGTGCCCCGAATCCCGAGCCGTTCCGGTTGCGCGTCGTCGACCGGGCGGCCCTCGGTGCGCCTCCCGACGAGGGGCTGCCGGTGAGCCGGCTGCGGCCCGTCGTCGCCCAGGACCTCGCCGACGACGTGGCCCGGCTGCTCACCTCGGGTGCCACCTTTGACGGACGGCCGCTCGAGGCGCGCGACGTCGCCGTCATCTCCGACACCCGAGGCAAGCTGGCGGACGTCGCCCACGCGTTGCAGGAGCGGGGGGTGCCGAGCGTGCTCGTCGGGTCGGGCAGTGTGCTGACGACCCCCGCCGGCCAGGCGTGGCTCACCCTGCTGCAGGCGCTGGCCGAACCCCACCGGTCGGCGGCGGTGCGCGCGGCGTCGCTCTCACTCTTCCTCGGTCGCACGGCCACCGAGCTCGCCACAGCTGACACGGGCAGTGACACCGCTACCGCCGAGGACTCCGAGACCCTCCGCGGCTGGGCCGACGTGCTGCGCCAGCGCGGTCCGTCGGCCGTCCTCGAGCTCGCCGGCGCCGACGGCCGGCTCGCCATCCGGGTGCTGCGCGAACCCGACGGCGCGCGCACCATGACCGACCTGCGCCACACGACCGAGCTCCTCGACACGGCCGCTGCTGACGGGCATACCTCTCCCGGGGTGCTCGCCGCCTGGCTCAGCCGCCAGCGGGCCGAGGACCTCACGACGGTCTCGGCCGACCGGGTGCGCCGGCAGCACAGCGACGCCGCGGCGGTGCACCTGCTCACCATCCACGCCAGCAAGGGGCTGCAGTTCCCCGTCGTGTATGCGCCGTCGCTCAGCGACCTCTTCACCCGGCGGGAGGACCACCCGCTCTACCACGACCGCGACGGGGTGCGGTGTGTCGACGTCAGCGGAGGCGGTGGGCAGCGGGAGGCGGCCGCTCTCGCCGACGCCGAGGACTCGGGCGAGGAGCTGCGCAAGCTCTACGTCGCCGCCACCCGCGCGCAGGGGCAGCTCGTCGCCTGGTGGATCCCCAGCACGCAGAACACGGGGACGTCCGCGCTCAACCGCCTGGTCTTCGGGCGGCGCCCGGGAGACGGGCAGGTGCCTTCAGCGTCACCGATCCGGCCGGACGCGGAGATCCGGCGGATCACCGCGGCGTGGCAGGACGCAGGCGCCTTCGCTGTCGAGACGTGCTCCATCGACTCCAGCACACGTATGCCGCCCGCACCCGAGGCGGGGTCGCTCGCCGTCCGCCAGTTCACGCGAGCCCTGGACCGGTCGTGGACCCGCACGTCCTACAGCGGGCTGGCGCACGCCGCTGCAGAGCACGAGGCGCGGGACCCCGACCGGTTGCGGGCGGTCAGCGAGCCTGAGGACCCGCCGCGGGAGGACGAACCACCGCTGTCAACTGATGAATTTGACTCTCTCTCAAGGGGCTCCGAACGTGTGCTGTCCCCCATGTCGGACCTGCCCGGCGGTACGACGTTCGGCTCCTTGGTCCACGCCGTGCTCGAGCACGCGGACGCGTCCCTCGCCGAGGGCGACCCGGCGTGGCGTGCGCAGCTGCGTGCCCATATCGGCGAGCAGCGAGTGTGG
>JALZBI010000253.1 GCA_030947565.1 Actinomycetota bacterium | reverse complement strand
GGAGCCCCAGGCCGTGCTGCACCCACGGGTGCTCGAGCTCGTCGGGCGGGCCCGGTCGAGTGCCGGCCGGCCGCGGGCCGGACTGGCCCGGCCGGCGGTCGCGGTGGCCCTGCCGGCTCTCCTGCTCGTGGCTGCCCTGGTCGGGCCCATGCACCTGCCGTGGAACGCCACGGTGCTCCAGCAGACCCGGGCCACGGCCGAGTTCGCCCGGGCCAACGACACGCGGTTCATCAGCGGCTACTACTGGGACATGTGGCCGACCCTCTGGGGTGCGCTCGAGGACGGGCGGCACGCCTCCTTCGTCACCGGCTTCAAGAGCGGTGGCGACCCCGCCGCATACAAGGGGGCGTTCGAGAGCCAGCTGTCCGAGGGCCACCGGCCGGCTGCCCTCTGCGTCAACCAGAGCGTGTCGTTCTGCCAGACCTACCTCGACTACTGGACCCGCGCGGGGTGGCGCGACACCGGCCGGACCTGTCCGGTGCCGGGCGACTCCCCGCTCCTCGGCAGCCCGCCGCAACGGTCCTGTCTCGTGCTCGAGTACGCCGGCTGACGCGAGCTCCGAGGTTTCTCGGGGCCGGTCAGCGGCTCAGCGGCGGGTGAGCACGCTGTCGTCGACCCGGCCGAGCGTCGGGCTCAGGTTGACGAACCCGATCTCCGCACCCTGCGCCGTGACGATGAGCCCGGCGGCCTCGCGCAGCCGGTGGATCTCGGCGCCGGCGCGGTCGGCCAGGGCCCCGTGGATCGTGTAGGACCCCTCACCGAGGGCGATCCTCGGGATGTCGAACTCGAACCGGCCGGTGCCGGACAACGGCGGCAGGCTTGTGCGCATGAGCTTGCTGTTGGTGCCCCAGATGCTCTGGCCGCTGGCCGACTCAAACCCGATGCCGAGGATCCACCGATCGAGCGGCTGGCGGGTCTCGACGGTGACCCGGACTTTGAGCGGGTCACCGGAGGCGATGGTGTCGACGGCTCGGCCGTCGGAGACCGCCTCCACGGCCACGACGCGGGCGACCGGCTCGCGCTCCTCGCCATGGTCGACGTTGGCGCGGCCCAGCTCCTCGGCCCGGGTGTGGTCGAAGTCCGACCGCAGCACCCTGAGGGCCTCCGACGGGACGGCGTCGGCCTTGACCACGCCGTGCTCGAGGACGATGGCCCGGTCGCAGACGTCGGCGACCTGGTCGAGCCCGTGGGTGACGAGCACGATCGTGCGGCCCTCGTCCTGGAAGGTGCGGATGCGGTCCATGCACTTGCGCTGGAACGGCTCGTCACCAACCGCGAGCACCTCGTCGACGAGCAGCACGTCGGGGTCGACGTGCACCGCCACCGCGAAGGCGAGTCGCACGTACATGCCCGACGAGAAGAACTTCACCTGGGTGTCGATGAACTGCTCGACACCGGAGAAGTCGACGATCGCGTCGAAGTAGTGGTCGGTCTGGGCCCGCGACAGGCCGAGGATCGAGGCGTTGAGGTAGACGTTCTCGCGCCCGGTCAGGTCGGGGTGGAACCCCGCCCCCAGCTCGAGCAGGGCGGCCATCCGGCCGCGGGTGTGCACGGTGCCGGAGGTCGGCTGCATGATCCCGCCGATCATCTTCAGCAGGGTGCTCTTGCCCGACCCGTTGGGGCCGATCAGCCCCACGGTGCTCCCCGACTGGATGTCGATGGAGACGTCGCGCAGCGCCCAGAAATCCTCCTTGTGGCGCTGGCTGCGGCCGAAGTTGACCACCCGCTCCTTGAGCGACTTCTCCTTGCGGATGACGAACCGCTTGGACAGGTCGCGGACCTCGACGACGACCGGGTTGCCCATCACAGCTCCTGGGCGAAGTTGCCCTGCAGGCGCGCGAACACGCGCTGTGCGGCGAAGACGGCGACCAGCCCGACCGCGAACGCGACGAGCAGGTGAATCCCCAGCCCCGCCGGCAGGGGCTGGTTGTCGCCCTTGACCCAGAACGTGCGCTGAAACCCCATGATCGCCAGCGTCATCGGGTTCGCGAGGTAGAGCCGCTCAACAAACCCGTTGCTGACCGCGTTGTTGACGAGCTGCCACGAATAGACGATCGGGCACAGCCAGAAGGCGATCATGAGCCCGATCTCGACGAGGTACTGGATGTCGCGTAGGTAGACGTTGAGCGCGGACAGCAGCAGCGACCAGGCGAGCCCCCAGACGACGACGACGCTGAGCGACAGCGGCAGGTAGAGCCACCGGACCCCGGTCGGGATGTCACCGGAGATCACCGTGGCGGCGGTGAGGACGACGGTCTGGATGACGAACCCGAAGAGCGACGACCCGAGGCTGCTCAGGGGGAAGATCTCGCGCGGGACGTAGACCTTCTTGATCAGGCCGGCGTTGCCGACGATCGAGCCGGTGCCGTTGGTCACCGTCTCGCCGAAAAGGTTCCAGGCGGTCAGGCCGGTGTAGATGAAGATGGCGAAGTCGGGGATGGAGCGAGCTGCACCGAGGAACTGCCCCAGGGCGATGTAGTAGATAAGCAGGAGGGCGAGGGGCCGCAGGAGACTCCACACGAAGCCGAGGGTGCTGTCCTTGTAGCGCGCCTTGAGTTCGCGCCGGGTCAGCATGCCCAGCAGCTCGCGGTGCGCCCAGATGTCCTTCACCTGGCCGAGCCACCCGTCGGTGAGCCCCGAGCGAGGGCCCGTCGTCCGGAGGGGGACGAGCGCCAGCTTGGCCGCCCGCTCCTCGCTCAGTTGTGTCGTCACAGCTTCGTACCTTCCGCGCCCGGACCCGGTCGGCCCGCACGCTGTCTCGGCGGGTGAATCTACCGGGCCTGGCTGACTGTGCCGTCGCCGCGGTGCGCGAGGACCCACAGCGCGTCGGCGTAGTCGTCCCAGCCGTCGGGGGTGCGGGCGGCGCACTCCTGCTTGAGTCGCTCGAGCAGGGTGTCGTCGGTCAGCAGCGTCCGGAGGGCCTCGGTGAGGGCCACGTCGTCCCGGGGGTCGACGAGCAGCGCCCCGCCCTCCTGCCCGATCTCGCGCATACTCCCGAAGTCGGAGGTGACCGCCGGGGTGCCGGCGGCGATGGACTCGGCCACCGGTAGCCCGAAGCCCTCGTTGAGGGAGGGGAAGACACTGAAGCGCGCCAGCCGGTATGCCGCCCACAACAGGTTGTCGCCCAGCCGGCTGACCGCCTCGACCGGCCGGCCCGCGCGCTCCAGCTGATGGCGCCGCTCGGTGAACTCCTCGCTGCCCCAGGAGTTTCCACCGACGAAGGTCAGCGAGAACTGCTCCCCGGACCGCCACAGCTGTTCCGCCGCGTGCAGCACCGCCAGGTGGTTCTTGCGCGGCTCGTGGGAGCCGACGCAGAGCACAAGCGGCAGGTCGCCGACGAGGAAGCGCTCCTCGGCCGCCGCCAGTGACTCGGGGGTGGTGTCGGGCACCTGCACCGGGAGCGACAGCGCGACGATCTCCGGCCCGGGCAGGCCCGCCCCACCGAGCATCCGCCGCCAGCCACCGTACTCGGTGGCCGCCGCTTGCGAGATGGTGACGACGAGGTCGAAGTGGGCGACGGCGGCAAGGTTGAGGGCGAAGACCGCGGGGAACCCGCCGGCCGTCGTCTCGGGCGACGTGAGGGGCACGCAGTCGAACCCGATCACCGCACACCGGTTCCGGCTGAACCGGGCCATCGCGTTGAGTGAGAGGCACCGGCGGGGCTGGATGGCCAGCTCAGGGAGGACGTAGGTGCAGTCCCAGGGCACCACGACGGTCTCGGGGTGGTCGTCCCCCGCACTGCGGACGTGGTCGGAGGCGGTCGGCAGCCCGAGGGCGATGTCACGGGCGTTGTCGTCGAGCCGGTACATCGCGTCCATGTCGGGGGTCCACCCCACCGCAGAGTAGGCCTGGGTGGACTGCCAGGCCCGGCCGACCATCCTGGCCACCCGCTGGATGCCCGTGCCGAGGGGGAAGAGGACGAGGTCACCCATGTCGACGACCGTGACGCCAGTGACCACCTCGACCTGACGGTTGACGCTTTCGCGGGTAGCCGCCTTGCGAGCGGCGCGGAACACCGCCTGCGCCCCGTGCAGTACGAGGTCGCGATGGGCGTCGACGACGTGGTCGGGCGACGGCAGCCGGGCTGACAGGACGGCGAGGACCAGCCAGACCATCTGGGTGTCGGCGTCCCGCAGCCGCCGGCGAACCCGGCGCACGTTGTAGGCGTGGTCGGCCGAGGGGGCGGCGGGGGCCCGGTCCAGGGTCGCGGCCAGGGTGGACATCCGGGCCGCCCAGGCCTCCTTGGGCACGTGGGGGCGCCGGGGAAGCATCCGTCGGGCAGGCGTGCGCTTGATCCCGGCCTTGACCAGCTCGCGGGCCGCCGGGCTCATCGCGGCCTGCCCGGGACGAGCTGGGACCAGACGTCATCGGCGTACTGCTTCCACGTCTGCACGGGATACTCCTTGGCCTCGGCTCGCAGCCGTTCCACGAGGAAACGGTCGGTGAGCATCGCGCGCAGGCCCGCCAGCACCGACGCGTCGTCACGGGGGTCGACGGTCAGGGCGCCGCCGCCCTGGGCGATCTCGGCCTGGCTGCCGTAGTTGGTCGTGAGCACCGGGGTGCCGCACGCGAGGGACTCCGCCACCGGCAGCCCGAACC
>JALZBI010000252.1 GCA_030947565.1 Actinomycetota bacterium | reverse complement strand
CCGCCAGACCGCTCGCGCCGAGGGTGGCCGCGCCGGACTCCCGCAGTGCCTGGGCGACGCCGTAGAGCGCGGACTTGCCACCGACCGTCTCCTGCGCCTTGTCGGCGAGGAAGGCCACCGGGATGAGGACGGCCTGTTTGTCCTGGCTGGGGATGGCCATCTGGGGGGCGGCCTGCAGGAAGGGGCCGACCATGCGCGACCGGTCGCTCGGGATCGCCAGAGCGGGAATGCCGGCGACGTATGCCTGCACCGCCTGGGCATCAGCGGCGGTCAGACCCGCGGTCCGCTCGACGACGACGAGGTAGGGCAGCGTCCTGGTGTCGGTGGTCGCGGCCACGACCTTGCTGACCTCGGTCGACTCCGCCGAGGCCGGGAGGAAGTTTGCGTTGTCGTTGGTCTGCACCTCGGACAGCCGGCCGACGAGCGGCCCTCCGAGCCCGCCCAGGGCCAGCCAGGCCAGCACGGCCAGCGCCGCCACCCATCGGACGCTTCGCCGCGTCGAAGTCCCCCGCATGGGGCCATCATGCGGCAGGGCGGGCCGCAGGTCATCGGGGACTCCCCGGGTCGTACCCTGACGTCATGCAGGTCGTGCACGTGGGGTTCGCCCCCGACTACGTCGACTACCAGAGGGCGTGGGACCTCCAGCGCGAGCTGCACGCCAAGGTCGTCGCCGGTGCGGAGCCCGACACGACACTGCTGCTCGAGCACGCGGCGGTCTACACCGCGGGCAAGCGCACCGAGCCCCACGAGCGGCCCCTCGACGGCACCCCGGTGGTCGACGTCGACCGCGGCGGCAAGATCACGTGGCACGGTCCGGGGCAGATCGTGGGCTACCCCATCGTCCGGCTCCCGGCGCCCATCGACGTCGTCGCCCACGTGCGGCGGCTCGAGGAGATGATGATCCGCGTCTGCACTGACTTCGGCATCGAGGCCGGTCGGGTCGAGGGCCAGAGCGGCACGTGGATCCTCGCGGACCCGGCCGACCCGGCCGAATCACCGTCGCGCCCGAACCGCAAGGTCGGGGCCATCGGCATTCGGGTGAGCAAGCAGGTGACCATGCACGGGTTCGCGCTCAACTGCGACCCGGACCTCGGCTGGGCCGACGTCATCATCCCGTGTGGGATCGTCGGCGCCGGGGTCACCTCCCTGTCGAACGAGTTGGGGCGCGACGTCACGGTGCAGGAGGTGCTCCCCCACGTGGAGAAGCACCTGACCGACGTTCTGGGCTGAGCTACCCGGCCCGACCCCGGATGTGTACCATCTGGTACATGACCGACCCGAGCGCCACCGTCTCCATCGCCGCCCCGCCCGACCGGGCCTGGGCCTTCATTAGCGACGTACGCCACTGGCCGGACCTGCTCCCGACAACGGTGACGTCGGTGACCCCGGTCGACACGGGCCGTCCCGACGGGGTCGCCGCGCGGTACGTCATGGAGCAACCACGCATCCCTCGGGCGACCTGGGAGATCCTCGAGTGGGCGCCCACGCGGTACTTCGCCTGGCAGTCCGCCGCGCCCGGCGTGCGGACGACCGGCAGCCACACGGTAGAGCCGCACGGTGACGGCGGCTGCCGCGTCACGCTGGCGATCTCGTGGTCCGGTCCGCTGGCCCCGCTGGTGCGGCTGGCGTACGGGCGTCTCACCCAGCGTTACGTCGACATCGAGGCCGGTCAGCTCAAGGCCCGGGCCGAAGCGGCGTGACCCCCGCCCGGGACGCCCTGCTGGCCCGGTGTGTCGACTGGTTCGCCCACCACGGCGTCGGCGACACCAGCCTGCGAACGCTCGCGGACGGGGTCGGGACCAGTCACCGGATGCTGCTCTACCACTTCGGATCCCGGGAAGGACTGCTCGCGGCGGTGGTCGAAGCGGTCGAGCAGGGAGAGCGCGACGAGCTGGCCACCCTGCTCGCCCGCACCGACGACGCGTACGCCGCCGGTCAGCAGTTCTGGGCCCACGTGGCCGACGCGGCCACGACCTTCGCCCCCCTGTTCTTCGAGCTGTCCGGGCAGGCGATGCAAGGCAGACCCTGGGCGGCGGAGCTGCGGGGGTGGCTGGCTTCGGGGTGGCTCGAGGCCTTGACCGACCTCTGGGTACGCGTCGGGCACCCTCCGGCGCAGGCGGCCGAGCTGGCGTTGCTCAACCTCGCCACCGTCCGTGGGCTGCTCTTCCAGCTGGCGGTGACCGGTGACCGCGCCGCCGCCGACCGCGGGGTGGCCCTGCTCGCCGAGACCTTCGCCCGCCTCCCTTGACGGCGCGCACCCTGGCTCCGCCCCCCGACTGCGGGTGGAGGTATATCCGAACGCTAGGGCGCTCGCTTATACCTCCATACCTCCACCCAGCAGGTGGGGCGGAGGCGGGAGCGGGGTGGGAGCGGAGGCGGGAGGGAGGTGGGGGCGAGGCGGGCGGACGGGCTGACGTAGCCTGGAGGACGCATCTGAGCACCACCAGGAAGGCATATCTCGTGACCGTGGCCCCCGAAGGCCGACGCATGCTCCGCGTCGAGGCGCGCAACGCCGAGACCCCGATCGAGCGCAAGCCGTCGTGGATCCGCACCACCGCCAAGATGGGCCCGGAGTACACCGCTCTGCACTCGATGGTGAAGACCGAGGGTCTGCACACCGTCTGCCAGGAGGCCGCCTGCCCCAACATCTTCGAGTGCTGGGAGGACAAGGAGGCGACCTTCCTCATCGGCGGCGAGCAGTGCACGCGCCGGTGTGACTTCTGCCAGATCGACACGGGCAAGCCCGCCGACCTCGACCGCGACGAGCCGCGGCGGGTCGCCGAGTCGGTACGCCAGATGGGCCTGCGCTACTCCACCATCACCGGCGTCGCCCGCGACGACCTGGTCGACGGCGGGGCGTGGCTCTACGCCGAGACCATCCGGCAGGTGCACGCCCTCAACCCCGGCACGGGCGTCGAGATCCTCGTCCCCGACTTCAACGCCATCCCCGAGCTCGTCGGCCAGGTCATCGACGCCCGCCCTGAGGTGTGGGCCCACAACGTCGAGACCGTGCCCCGGATCTTCAAGCGGATCCGGCCGGCGTTCCGCTACGACCGCTCCCTGGCCGTTATCACCATGGGCCGCGACGCCGGCCTGGTGACCAAGTCCAACCTCATCCTCGGCATGGGTGAGGAGGAGCACGAGGTCGAGCAGGCTCTTCGCGACCTGCACGTGGCCGGCACGGACATCATCACCATCACCCAGTACCTGCGCCCGAGCCCCCGTCACCACCCGGTCGACCGGTGGGTCAAGCCGGAGGAGTTCGTCCACTGGTCGCAGGTCGCCGACGACCTGGGCTTCAAGGGCGTCATGGCCGGCCCGCTGGTCCGCTCCTCCTACCGCGCGGGCCGCCTCTGGGCCACGGCGATGAAACACTGGGCCCGGCCGATCCCCGATCAGCTGGCCCACCTCGCCGCCGCAGCCGACTCCCCCGCACGCCAGGAGGCTTCGTCGTTGCTCGCCCGGACCGCCACCCCCGTATCCTGACCCCCATGGCCAAGGACCCGGCAGGCGCAAAACCCTCGGAGCAGCCCGGGAGACGCGGGAGACTCGGGACGATCGGAAAGTCGAGGAAGCCCGGGAAGACGCCCAAGGGCCCCGGTCGGCTGGCCCAGGTCAAGTCCGTCTTCCTGGCGGCCAAGGCCGTCGACCCCCAGATCGGCTGGTGGATGGCGCTCGCCGCCCTCGGCGTGCTCGTCCTCGCTGCCGTGGTCGGCATCCTGGTCGACCACCTCGTGTATGCCCTCGTCGTCGGCATCCCCCTGGCCTTCCTGGCCGCCACGATCGTCTTGAGCCGACGGGCCGAGCGGGCAGCGTACAAGCAGATCGAGGGTCAGCCCGGCGCGGTCGGTGCCGCGCTGAAGTCCATCCGCCGCGGGTGGTACATCCAGGAGGAGCCCGTCGCCGCCGACGCCCAGCGGGCCACCGACCTCTCCTCCGCCGCGCTGGTCTACCGGGCGCTGGGCCGACCCGGCATCGTCCTCATCGCCGAAGGGCCCACCGGTCGGGCACAGAAGCTGCTGGTCTCGGAGCGCCGCAAGGCCGAGCGCGTCGCCTCCGGCGTCCCGATCACGTTGCTGCGCATCGGTGACGGTGCGGGCGACGACGAGGTGACCATCCGCAAGCTCGCTTCCCGGGTGCAGCGGATGAAGCCGGTGCTCACTCAGGACGAGGTGGCGGTGGTCAACAAGCGGCTCCGCTCGATCGGCGGCGTTCGGCCGCCGCTGCCCAAGGGCATCGACCCCACCAAGGCGCGCGTCGACCGGAAGGCGATGCGCGGTCGCTAGGCCGTCACCGCTCGACCTGACGACCACCCACCGGGGGACAGCGTGACCGTTTCGCCTCTTGTCTGGACGCTGACCGTCGTCGGCATCGCCGGCCTGCTGCTGTCCGACTTCGTCGTCCACGTGCGCAAGGCCGCACACGCCGACCCTGCGGGAGGCGTCGCTGTGGTCGGCGGTCTATGTCGGCATCGCCATCCTCTTCGGCGTCGGCGTGCTGGTCCTCGGGGGCGCGACCATGGGCTCGGAGTACTTCGCGGGCTACGTCACCGAGAAGGCGCTGTCGGTCGGCAACCTCTTCGCCTTCCTCATCATCATGA
>JALZBI010000251.1 GCA_030947565.1 Actinomycetota bacterium | reverse complement strand
GACCACGGCCGGCATCGGCGTCATCCTGCTCATCAACGCGGTGATCGGGTTCACCGTCCCGGGCATCGCGTGGCAGGCCCACGTCGGCGGCTTCGTCGCCGGCCTCGCCGCGGCCGGGGTGCTGACTGCCCTGAACAAACCGGCCCTGCGCCGGTATGCACTCGCCGGCCTCACGGGGGTTCTCGTCCTGTCCGTGGCGCTGATCATCGTCAAGTACCTCACCGTCGCCCCCTTCTACCGCTGAGCCGCATACCCCGACCGGACTCACCTGATTGCTGGTTTGCTGGCTGCGAGCTGGCCGAAACCAGCAAACACGTGAGTCCGGCCGTGATGAGACGGGGTGTCCACACCCCGCGGCCGCCTCGTCCCACCGTCCACAGCCGGCGACGCCCTGGTGGTGCCCGGTGCGCACCGTGGTCGACCCTGCAGGCCATGGACGACGTGTTGCAGCCGCGGCTGCTCGCCATGGGGGTGTTGACCGCCCGCCAAGTCAATGACCTCGGCGTGAACCATCATCGGCTGCTCCGGCTGGTCCGGGACGGCGAGCTGGTCCGGGTCCGGGCGGGGGTCTACGTCGACGGGGCGCGGCACCGCAGCGCGGACCCGGTGGCCCGGCATCTCCTTGAGGTCCGGGCCGTGCTCGCGTCCTTGGGCGCCGGATACGCGGCCGGTCATCTGAGCGGGGTGGTCGTCTCCGGGCTGCCGGTGCTCGAGCGTGACCTCGGGCCGGTGGAGCTGGTGGGGATCGAGACCGGCAAGGCCCGCTCCGACGGACGGTTGCGCGTCCATCCCGCGGTGCCGGCCAGTGTGGTCGTCGGCTGGGAGGGGATCGCCGTGGTCCGGCCCGCGGTCGCCGTGCTCCAGGCGGCCGCCACCACGGGACTACGGGCCGGTCTGGTCGCGGCCGACGCGGCGCTTCACCGACGCCTGATCACCCCGGGTGAGCTCCAGGGCGCGCTCACCGAGGCGCCATTGGGTCACCGACGGTCGACGGCCGAGCAGGTGGTTCGGCTGGCCGACGGTCGGAGCGAGTCGCCGGGAGAGTCGTGGGCGCGGCTCTTGTTCCATCAGCTGGGGCTGGCGAACCTGGAGCCCCAGGCGGTCATCCACGACGAGGCTGGGCGGTTCGTGGCCCGGGTGGACCTCCTGGACCGCGAGCACCATCTCGTCATCGAGTTTGACGGAGCGCTGAAGTACGCCGGAGGGGGGATCGGCCGGGCGGCGCTGGTCGCCGAGAAGCGCCGGGAGGACGCCATCCGGCGGCTCGGCTACCGGGTGCTCCGGCTGGTGTGGTCCGACCTGCTCGACCCGGCCCGGCTGCTCCGGCTGGTGCGGGCCGCCCAGCAGACCCGTCTTACACCGGTGTAATTCATCCCCAGGCTGGGGACAAACCTGTGGACAACGCCACGAGGAGCGAGATCCCCGCTCGGCCCACCGGATGCGGGGGTCCAACGGGGATCAGGTGGGACAACGGGGATCTCGTGGTGAGCGGGGTTCTCGTGGGCGGTCAGCGCCAGCGCATCGCCATGCCGAAGCCCCCGAGCAGCAGGACGAACCCGGCCACGAGGTTGCCGTAGCCGAACTTCCCGATGGGCCAGGCGCCCTGGGTCACGTAGAACACGACGATCCACACCAGGCCGAGCAGCAGCAGCGTGACGAAGACCGGAGCCCACCACTCGGGGTTGGGCTTCGGCGCGGCCGGCTTCTTGGGCGGGGTGTAGTGGCTTGACCGCCTGTCGCGACCTCGGGACTCGGGCACCGGTGTTGCTCCTTCTGGACGTCAGCGTGCGCTGGGGCCGTTGGGCTTAGCGTAGTTGCAGGCTCGAGACCAGACGGACACCGTGGACCTGAGCTGACCAGACGAACACGAGCACCGCAAGCAACACCAGCAGGCGTCACGCGAGGGGGGGAGGGGTATGCCGGGTGGCCGGTCCCGCCGTCGGGCCTGGGCGTGGGTCGTCCCCGTCGTCGCCGGACTGGCCGGCGTGCTCTTCGCCACCAGCTATGCCACCGCTCACGGCACCGAGCTGCGCACCGTCGGCCGCGACCTACCAGGGCTCATCGCCGACCAGAGCCGAGACGCCGAGGTCAAGGCGGAGCAGGTCCGACAGCTGCAGAGCGAGGTCGACCAGCTCTCCGCCGCGGCCGCGCCCGGCGACGCCACCGTCAAGGCGTTGCGGGAGAAGACGGCCGCGCTCGCCCCACTCGTCGGCACCCAGCCGGTCAAGGGCCCCGCCGTGACCGTCTCCCTCGACGACGCCCACCGCAGCGCCGACAGCCTGCCCAAGCCCTACGGACCCGACGACATCGTCGTGCACCAGCAGGACGTGCAGGGCGTGGTCAACGCCCTGTGGGCCGGAGGGGCCGAGGCGATGATGATTCAGGACCAGCGGGTCATCTCCACCTCGGCCGTCCAGTGTGTCGGCAACACCCTGCTGCTGCAGGGCCGGGTCTACTCCCCGCCCTACGTCATCACCGCAATCGGTGACCCTGAGCGGCTGCGTTCCGCGCTCGACCGTGACCGGTCGGTGCAGATCTACCGGGAGTGGGTCGACGCGGTCGGGCTCGGCTGGGACGTGCGCCAGTCCGATGCCGTCGAGCTGCCCGGCTACGCCGACAGCATCACCCTGCGCGGGGTGACCGGGGGATGAGCGTCTCGAGGGTGGCGGCGACTCGCCTACCCTGGAGGCTGTCCCTCGACCAGTCGAGCCCTCTGCCCACCGGAGCCTCAGCGCGATGCCCACGACCGAGCCGACCCGCATCCTCGTCGTCGACAACTACGACAGCTTCGTCTTCACCATCGTCGGCTACCTCCAGCAGCTCGGGGCCGAGTGTGAGGTCGTGCGCAACGACGCCCTGTCGGCTGCCGACGGGGTCGACTTCGACGGGGTGCTCGTGTCGCCGGGACCGGGCACGCCCGAAGAGGCCGGGGTCAGCCTGGCCATGATCGAGGGGTGCGGCGAGCGGGCCCAGCCGATGCTCGGCGTATGCCTCGGTCACCAGGCTCTGGGGGTGGTCATGGGCGCCACCGTGGGCCGGGCCCCCGAGCTCCTGCACGGCAAGACCTCACGGGTGCACCACGACGGCACCGGCGTGTTGGCGGGCCTCGACACCCCGTTCACCGCCACCCGCTACCACTCGCTGACCATCGACCCCGCTACTCGACCCGAGACGCTGGTCGCCAACGGGCATACCGACACCGGCATCATCATGGCCGTCCGCCACGCGGAGCTACCGCTGCACGGGGTGCAGTTCCACCCCGAGAGCGTGCTGACGCAGGGTGGGCACCGGCTGCTCGCCAACTGGCTCGTGGCGTGCGGCCTGACCGACGCCGTGGAGCGCTCCGTGGGACTCAGCCCGCTCGTCCACGGGCTCGCGCTGCCGGTCGCCTGACGGGGCTAGGCCCGGGCTACCGCGTCGACGTGGTGGTCGGCGGAGTCGTCGACGTGGTGGTCGGCGGAGCCGTCGACGTGGTCGTCGACGTGGTCGTGGCCGGCAGGGTGGTGGACGTCACCGGGGCCGAGGTCGGGGCCGACGTGGTCGTCGTCGGGGGCGGCCGGGTCGTCGGCACGCTCGTGGGCGGCGCCGTAACGGTCACCGTGGTCGTCGACGGGGGGGCGGTCGGACGACGCGCCACCTTGAGCGTGACCTTCGTGCCGGCGTCGACGATGGTGGCCGGGGCCGGCGACTGGTCGAGCACCGTGCCCTCGACGGCGTTGGGGTCGTCCACCGGCTGCAGCTCCGACGTCAGGCCGCCCTGCTGCAGGGTGTCCTGGGCGACGGAGAAGGTCTTGGTCCGCACGTCGGGCACCGGCACCTTGCCGGTCGCCACCCGAAGGGTGACCGGACTCGAGAACGAGGTCACGGTCGTCGCCGCCGGATCGGTGCCGACCACCTTCCCCTGCGGCTGCGCGCTGTCGTCGACCTGCTGGATCGTGCCGACGGTGAACCCGGCCTTCTGGAGGGCGCTCGTCGCGTCATCCTGCGTCAGACCGGCGACGTTGGGGATCGCGGCAGCGTCCGGACCGGTCGACACGTCGATGGCCACGGGGGTGCCGAGCGAGACCTGAGAGTTCTCGAGGGGGCTCTGGGCCATCACCTCACCCTTGACGACGGTCGTGCTGGCCTTGCTCGACACCTGGGCGCTCAGCTGCCGCGCCGAGAGGGCCGCCTTGGCCGCCGCCTCCGTGAGGCCCACGAGCCGGGGCACGGCCACCAGCTGGGGTGGGGCCTGCCGCGAGAACAGGGCCAGCCCGCCCCAGACGGCCCCGGCGAGGACCGCCAGCACGGCAAGGGTGACCAGCGCGTAGACCCACCCGGGACGCCGCCGGCGCTCGCGAGCGGCGGGGTCCCCCGGTGCCGTGTCGAACGGCAGGAGGTCCTGCGGGCCCCGCGGTCCGAGCCGGTGGGTGTCCTCATCGGCCAGCCCTGCTGCCGCCCCGGCCAGGCTCGCGGTGCCCGCCGCCGCCGCCGAGAGGGGCCGCCCGCCGCGGGCGGCCTCCAGGTCGTTCCGGAACTCGGTGGCACTCTGGTAGCGCTGGTCCCGGTTCTTCACGAGGGCGTGCAGGGTGACCGTGTCGTAGGCCGCGGGGATGTCCTGGTTGAAGCT
>JALZBI010000250.1 GCA_030947565.1 Actinomycetota bacterium | reverse complement strand
GGGCCCGATGGCCGCCACCCTGGCCGGCGCCGACATCGCCGTCGTCAACCTCGAGACGGCGGTCACGACCCGCGGCACACCCCAGGTCAAGCAGTTCACCTTCCGCTCCCCACCGGCCGCCTTCACGGCGCTGACCAAGGCCGGCATCGACGTCGTGACGATGGCCAACAACCATGCGCTGGACTACGGCGCGGTCGGGGTGCCGGACACCCTCGATGCGGCCAAGGCCGCGGGGATGCCCGTCGTCGGGCTCGGGCTCAACGCCGATGCGGCCTACGCGCCCTGGGAGACGACGGTCAAGGGGCAGCGGATCGCCGTCCTCGGAGCCACGTCGGTCCTCGACGACAGCCTGGTCCGCAGCTGGTCGGCCGGTCCTCAGCAACCCGGCGTCGCGACCGCCATCGACGGCGACAATGCCGCGCTGGTCGCAGCGGTGCGGGCGGTGCGGCCGCGCGCCGACACCGTGGTCGTCGATCTGCACTACGGGAAGGACCTGACGACCTGCCCCACGAAGATCCAGTCCACGCTCGCCACCGACCTCGTCGCGGCCGGGGCCGACATCATCGTCGGCCAGCACGCACACGTCCTGCTCGGCGGCGGCTACCTCGGGTCCGCCTACGTCCACTACGGGCTCGGGAACTTCGAGTTCTACTCGGCCAACGGACCGACGGCGGAGACCGGCGTCCTCACGCTCACCGCCACCGGCCGGTCGGTATCGGACGCGCAGTGGCACCCCGGCCGGCTCGTCGGCGGTCTGCCGACGGCCTATACGGGGGCCGCGGCCACCGCCGCGACGGCCCGGTGGGATGGGCTGCGGGCGTGCGCCGGTCTGACCGCGGCGCCGCGCTGACGAGCGCTGACGAGCGCTGACGAGCGCTGACGAGCGCTGACGAGCGCTGACGAGCGCTGACCCCCACCGCTGAGCGCTGACCCCCCACCGCTGGCGCTACACGCCTACCTGCTGTAACTTACAAGTCCATGACAAGTGCGCGGTTCGCGGTGATCGCCCACGACCTACGTGAACGCATCGCCCTCGGCGAGTTCACCGGGGACGACGGCCTGGGCGCGCTGGACTCCGAGGCACAGCTCTGCGCCCGGTATGCCGTGTCCCGCCCGACCGTGCGGCGTGCCCTCGAGGTCCTGCGCGACGAGGGTCTGGTCGAGTCACGTCACGGCGCGGGGTGGTTCGTCACCGGTGCGGCCTTCCACCAGCGACTCGCTCTGGGCAGCTTCCGGCACGCGGCGTCGGCCATTACCGAGGCCGGCAAGTCGGTCGACCGGCGGGTCGTCGAGTTCGGCTACCGCCTCGCCCCCTCCTCCCTGTCCGTGGCCCTCGGCGTCGCCGAGGGCGACGACCTGCTCCACGTTCGCTCCGTGCGCACCGTCGACGGCGAGGGGCTCGACGTGGTCCGCGAGTGGGTCCCGGCCCGGCTGGCCGGCCCGGTCAGCCGCGACGCCGCCACCCGGCCGGGCATCTGGGAGACCCTGACCCGGCACGGTCAGCGGATCGCGACCGTCCGCCAGCTCGTCACCGCCGGGCTCGCCACCGAGGACGACGCGCGTCTGCTCGGCGTCTCCCCTCGTGACGCGCTCCTGCTCGTCCGGCGGCTGGCCGTCGACGCGTCGGGGCAGGTCATCGCCCTGTCGGACCACCGCTACCTCGCCCAGCGCTTCGCCCTCGAGGTCGAGTTCAGCTCGGGACCGAACGGCAGCGCCGCGGCGACGTCCGAGCCCACCGGGATCCACAGCGTCACCCCCACGCCCCCCACCCACCCGCCCCACCCGCATACCAAGGAGCACTCCGCATGAAGGTCCTCGTCACCGGCGGCGCCGGGTTCATCGGCAGCAACTTCGTGCTACGCACCCGGCAGACCCGCCCCGACTGGCAGCTGACCGTCCTCGACGCCCTGACGTATGCCGGCAACCGTGCCTCGCTCGCGCCGGTCGAGGACGAGATCACCTTCGTCGCGGGCTCCGTCGCCGACCAGGACCTCGTCGACCGACTCGTCGCCGAGACCGACGTCGTCGTCCACTTTGCGGCCGAGTCGCACAACGACAACAGCCTCGATGACCCCTGGCCCTTCATGGAGGCCAACATCATCGGCACGTTCCGGCTGCTCGAGGCGGTTCGCAGGCACGACAAGCGAATCCACCACATCTCCACCGACGAGGTCTACGGCGACCTCGAGCTCGACGACCCGCACCGGTTCACCGAGTCGACGCCGGTCAACCCGTCGTCGCCCTACTCCTCGTCGAAGGCGAGCGCCGACTTGCTCGTGCGCGCCTGGATCCGGTCGTTCGGCATCAAGGCGACGCTCTCCAACTGCTCCAACAACTACGGCCCCCGGCAGCACGTCGAGAAGCTCATCCCCCGCCAGATCACCGGCATCCTCGAAGGGGTCAAGCCCAAGCTCTACGGCGCCGGCGCCAACGTGCGCGACTGGATCCACGTCGACGACCACAACGACGCCGTGGTCGCGATCATCGAGCAGGGCCGGCTCGGCGAGACCTACCTCATCGGCGCCGACGGGGAGATGAACAACCGCGACATCATCGCCCTGCTGCTCGAGCTCATGGACAAGCCGGCCGACTGGTTCGAGCACGTCAACGACCGTCCGGGCCACGACCTGCGTTACGCCATCGACTCCCGCAAGCTGCGGGCGGAGACCTCCTGGCGTCCCCGCTACCAGAACCTGAGGGCGGGCCTGGCCCAGACCATCGACTGGTACCGGGACAACGAGGCGTGGTGGAAGAGCGCCAAGGCCGAGACGGAGCAGGTCTACGCGCGACTCGGCCGCTGACCTCCCCCCGCCGACCCCCGCGGACGGACCACTCGACGCAGCGTCAAGCCGGTTGACGCGGTGTGCAGAGGGCGTCAAGACACCCGACGCTGCGTCAGGCGATGGACATCCGGCCTCGGCGTGGCCGCTGACGACCCGAGTCAGGCCTCGGGGGCGGGCGGCCGCTCCGGCAGCTTCGGGAACGCCGCCATGGCCTCCTCGTTGTCGAGCCCGGTGACCTCGAGCAGGTCGACGATGAGCGAGCGGATCTGGACGAGCAGGACGTCGATGCTGATCGTGCCGCGCGGCAGCCGGGCGGTGGACTCACCGACGGCGGCGATGCCGCCCCGGGCCATGGCGGCGGGAGCGTTCTCGGCCAGGACCCGGGCCATGATGTCGGTCGCGTCGGCCAGGTCGTCGAGGACTCGGGCGTAGGACGGGGGGACGTTGAGGTGCCGGTTCGCGGTGACGGCGACCCGGCGGGAGAGCACCCGGGTGCTTCGCATGGCCCGGTCCAGAGGGTCGACGAGGTCGGCAACGCTGCGGATGTTCTCCCGGTCGGCGCGGCGGAACGGAGAGGAGGCGATAACTGCCAGCCCCTCGTCGGCAGCCGCCTTGAGCTCGCGTAACGGCGATTCAGTGCTTCGGGCCGAGGCGAGCACCCGGGCCGCCCGCTCGACGTCGCCGTCCCGCAGGCACTGGGCCGCGTCGCGGACGAGGTCGGCGATGGTGCCGACGACGATGGCCGCCTGCGTGCGCGGGCGGCGCAGCGGCGCAGCGGGGACGACGGCCGCGGCCAGCAGGGCGACGCCGCCCCCGATGACGGCATCGAGCCAGCGCGTCAGCGTAGCCCCTGGTGTGGCGACGAACGCGACGACGAAGATCGACTGGACCGCGGCCTGGGCGACCAGCAGCCCCCCGGCGTCGAGGAGCAGCGCGGCCGACATCGCGCAGACGACGATGACGCCGATCTGGACGGCGCCGCTGCCGAAGAGCGTGAGGAACACGTCGGCGATAGCCACCCCCACGGCCACGCCCACGGTGATCTCGGCGACCTTTCGTAGTCGCTGCGCGTAGCTCGTCCCCAGGGCGACGACGGCGACGATCGGCGCGAACACCGGCCCCGGGTGGTGGAAGACGGTGGCCGCGATGAACCAGGCCACCGCGGCGGCGACCGCACATTGGCCGATGTGCCAGCCCTTCCCCTGCACCCGCCTGACCCGGGCGCGCGCCGAGACACGGCTGCGTTCCCACGCCCGGTCCATGAGCGCGTTGATGCGGTGTTCCGCGGACTCCTGCGGGCTCGCGGACGGCGTGCTCATGGCGCCGATCCTCCCATCCCACACACCACCGCCGCCCATCAGCAGTGCGCGGGCGACGCTCTCGGACGGCCCGTGGCCGCTCGTGACCGCCCGTGACCTGAGCCGGTCAGGCGATGGCCGGCAGCCGCTTCTTGCCGATGATGACGTCGCTGTTCAGGTAGACCGGCTCACCGGCGTCGAGGTGTGGGACGTGGGTCAGGATCTGCGAGCAGAGCGCTCGCAGCTGGGTCTTCGCGACGCCGTTCCCCGAGGCAGTAATGCACGCCCCCACCGAACGCGACGCCCCGGCCCAGAAGCCCGGGCGCCAGACTCGCGGGGGACCTCCAGGGTGGCCCGTGGCGGATGCCAGCTCACGGGAGCCGACTCCCGCAACCGGACGAGCGTCACGTCCCGCACGTCGAAGGGCTGCGCCGAGAACTCCTTCGGTCGATCGCGGGTCGGGAGTCGCGGTATCGGGTTCGCGACCCCGGGACCCCCTACCCGCCGGCGGTCAGAGCTGCGGAAACCAGATGCCGATCTCCCGGGCCGCCGACTCCGGCGAGTC
>JALZBI010000249.1 GCA_030947565.1 Actinomycetota bacterium | reverse complement strand
ACGGGGTTGGGTACCGCCTCCAACAGCGCTCCGGTGTAAGGGTCCTGAGGTTACCGACGACCTGCAGCGAGGGACCCTGCTCGACCATCGTGCCGTGGTGCAGCACGATGAGCTCGTCGGAGAGCAGCCGCGCACTGAGCAGGTCGCGACGCCCACGATGACCGAGGGTGGTGAGCCGGCGGCGGCGCTTTCAGCGCGCCGAGCTGGAGCTCGTCGACGATCCCCGCGTGCAGGGCGTGGGCCGCCAGCGTCGGGCCGCCGATCCCGACCACGTGGTCCGCGACCTCGACCTGGGCTCGGACGACAACCGGGTCGAAAACCGGTTCGAGGTGGGTGCGCGGACCGGCCTGCGCCGCGAAGGGGACCGGGTCGAACGTGGTCGAGTAGACGACCTTCGCGGCTCGCCGCCAGAGCTGGGCGAAGTCGCGGATGACGGGCTCGTCGTCCTCGTCGTCACCGGCTGCGCTCCCAGGCCGCCATCACCTCGTAGATGCGGCGGCCGTAAAGATGGGTGCCGACGTCGCGGGGCAGGTCGTTGATCGCGGTGTAGACGAGACGACCCACGATGATTTCCTCGTACGGGTCAAGGCGGAGTGTTGCACCCCCTCTGAGGGGTGTGACGCTCCGAGATCAGCCTCGGCACCCGGCTTAGGCGCGGCTCAAGCGGCCCAGGCGGAGGGCGTGGGATTCGAACCCACGATGGGAGTTACCCATAGCGGTTTTCAAGACCGCCGCACTAGGCCACTATGCGAGCCCTCCCGGCAACCGGTCGACCTCGCGGTCGCCGATGCCGCGAGAAGTCTCGCACGGGCGGCAGCCGATCAGCCCGCCTCGACGTGCTTCTTGAGCTGACCCAACATCTGTGACCAGCTGTCCGTGTTCTGCTGGACCTCGTTGTCGTCCCCGTTGTTGTCCTGGGTCACCGTGACCTCGGTGCCAGGGTCGGCGTCGGCCAGCGTGTAGACGAGGGTGTGGTAGTTCTCGGGGGCATCCTCGGTGCCGGTCAACGGGCTCCAGTGGGTGACCTCGATCCGATGCGGCTCGTCGACGGCGACCACCTCGCCCTTGTCCTCGTAGCCCTTGCCCTCCCACTCACCGCTCCACGTGATGGGGCTGCCGGGGGCCCAGTCGGTCTTCTGATGGGTGCCGAAGAACCACTCCTTGACCTCGTCCGGGTCGGTCAGGGCGTTCCAGACCCGGTCCTTCGTGGCGTTCACGGTCGTGGTCGCGGTGGCGACCCGTCCCTGGGGTTCGGTCATAACACGGCTCCTGGATGGTCGACGTCGATGTCAGTTCTCATCATGGCCCTTGCCGCGGCCAAGACTGTGGGGACGGTGCAGGCCTCCGCTAGCGTTCGGTAATGGGCATAGCGGACGTCACGGCGTGGCCGACCTGGGCGGTGCTCATCCTTTTCGCCACCGGGGCCCTCCTGGTGATGTTCGGAGCGCGGTTTCTCCTGGCTCGGTCCACCGGCCGTGAGCGGCGCGCCGAGCTGGCCGATCTCGCCGGCTCGATGAACGGGCCCACCGGGGCGACCCTGGCCTTCCTCGTCGGGTTCGCCGTCACCATCACGTGGACGACGATGTCCTCGGCGCAGACGTCGGTTGAGAGGCTGGCGGCTCAGGCGCAGCAGACCGCTCTGCTCGCCGGCAGCGTGCTGGAACCCGCCGACGCCAACCGTTTCAGCGCCGACCTGCGCGGCTACCTGAACGCGATCACCGACCAGGACAGTGTGGTCCTGGCGGGCGGGGTCCAGACCGAGATGCCCTCGTTCACGTCGCTCGAGGCTCTACAGGGGGACATCCGCGTCCTGGAACGCACGACGAAGGACTCCAGCAACGCGGCGGACGTGCGCACGTTGCAGGCGGATGTCGTGCAGCTCGCCCAGACCCAGGCCGAGCTGAACGCGGTAGCGCGTCGCGGCCTGCCGTCGGTGGTCCTCCAGCTGCTCATCCTCACCGGATGCCTGTCTGCGGCGACCGTTGGCGTGCTCGCCGTGGACATCAGACGGCCGTACCTGATCGTCGGCTGGGCTCTGGTGATCGCCATGGGGCTCACGGTGGTGATCGCCCTCTACGACCCCTTCTCCGGTTCGGTGGCCATCACGTTCGACCCGTTGTCCGACGCGGCGCGACGGATCGTCGACCACTGACGCGACCGCCGGCACACGGGCGGCATACGGGAGAGACCGGCGGGCCCGCACCTCTCGGTGCGTCGGTTGACGGCCCGCCGGCCTCCGTATCCCTGTGAACACGTCGCCCCCTGCGACTCAGGGTGTCCGCTCGGCGTCCCCACACCGGGGCGGACACCCATACAGAGACGAGCTATGGACGCCTGATACATGAAAGCGGAACAATCTCGGCGACGCGCCACCTCATCGCCTGACGGCGCACGCTTCCGGTCCACCGACGATAAGACGTATCACGGCGTGGCCCGGGCGCTCCCTGCAGGCGAAAGGCAACAGCCACCACCCCGAGGAGACGGCACATGGCTTACCCAAGGCACCCGGTCGACCCTCGGCACCCGGTGCCGGTCCCTGCCGTCCCGACCAGCTCCCTGCGCCGGTACCGAGCGCAGATCCTCGACCCGCACCGGTCCGCCTCCACGCCCCAGCGACGACCTAACCCTGCGGCATACGTCAAGGACCAGCTGCTCGTCCAGGGTTCGGGCGGCGGCCCGGCCATCGAGGCGCTGCTCGCCGCGGCCAAGGAGACCGGACATGACATCGGCGCCTCGACATCGTCGAGGACCAAGCGCGAGAAATACGTGTCCCAGCTCGGTCAGCGGGCGATCAAGGACCTCACCGCGCGCACGTGGGTCACCCGTATGCGCCTGCAAGCCACCCCGGGCAGCGACGCCGCCCCCGACGCGTGGTCGGTGCTCCAGCGCTTCCGGGAGATCGCCGGCGACCCGAGCCAGGACGGCCAGTTCGGCGTCGGCCTCAACCACCTCGTCACTCTGACGGCCGGTGTCGGCATCTCCGGGGTCCCCTATATCGACGGTCCCGCCATGCACGGCGCCGCGCCCTACATCGACGGCCCCGCGTTCGGCACCCCGTACATCGACGGGCCGGCGTTCGGCACCCCCTACATCGACGGCCCCGGGGTGGGCGGCCGGCTCCCGGTGACGTGGCTCGGCGCCCCGCCCTCCCCTCCGGTCGCGACGACCCGAGGGCGTCGTCCCGTGGTCGCCGTCCTCGACACCGGTCTGGGCCGCAACGAGTGGCTGACCGACCCGGACGCGGTCCTCGGTGCGACCGTCCTCGGCGAGCAGATCGGCCTGGGGCCGGACGTGCCGGATGCCGAGGTGACCGGCTCCGTCATCGACCCCCGCCTGGGGACCCTCGACCGTGACGCCGGGCACGGCACCTTCATCGCTGGGATCGTCCGCCAGACCTGCCCCGACGCCCGCGTCCTCGCCATCCGCGTCATGCCGAGCGACGGGGTCGTCGACGAGCACCAGCTGATCATCGCGCTCAACAAGCTGCTCGTCCGGCACGCCATCGCCCAGTCGGCGAAGAACGTCGACGACATCATCGACGTCCTCTCCCTCTCCCTCGGCTACTACCGAGAGGACCCCGACGACGTCGCTTACACCGGGGTCCTCGCCCGGACGCTGCAGTCCTTCGCCGAGCTGGGGGTCGCCGTCGTCACGGCCGCCGGCAACGACCGCACGACGACACCGATGTTTCCCGCCGGCCTGGCCTCACGCCGCAAGGGGGCGGACGTGCCGGCCACCAGCGTCCCTCTCGTCAGCGTCGGGGCCCTGAACCCGTCCGGCACGAAGGCCCTGTTCTCCAACGACGGCCCCTGGGTCAGCGCCTGGCGGCCGGGGGCCAATGTCGTGAGCACCCTGCCCACCACGTTCGACGGCAGCGCGCAGCCGGTCGTCGTCACCCAGGCCGGCGCCGAGTCGCTCGACCCCGACGACTACCAGGGCGGGTTCGGCGTCTGGAGCGGCACATCCTTCGCCGCGCCGGTCCTCGCTGGGGAGATCGCCGCCGACCTCGTCCAGCAGGGGTCACTCCAGGTGCTGACCCCCGCCAGCATGGTCCGGCGTGGTCGCAAGGCCGTGACGAACACCGTCGGCTGGACGCTGTCTTGAGCCCGGACGCGCCCGTCGAGACCCTGGCCAGCCGCGCCGGCGCCGCGTTCGCGGCCTACCAGGGCGGTGACCGGCTTCGCCTGTCCGAGCTCGTCGACCTGGTGACCCCGCTCCTGTGGCACACCGTGCGAGCGCAGCGCGTCGGTCACGACCAGGCCGAGGACGTCGTGCAGACGACCTGGCTGCGGCTGGTCCACCACGCCGACGCGATCCAGGACCCGCGGGCGGTGCTCGCATGGCTGATCATCACCGCCAAACGGGAGAGCTGGCGGGTGGTCAAGGACACCCGACGCGTTCAGCCGATGCCCGAGGCGGACGACGACACCGAGCTGCCGGACACGACGATGGACGGTCCCGAGAGCGCCGCTCTCGCGTCGGCGGAGGGCCGCGTGCTCTGGCGGCACATCGAGTCGCTGTCCGACCGATGCAGGAGCCTCCTGCGGGTCGTCGCGTTCTCCGACCGGCCCGACTACGCCACGGTCGCCCAAGCCCTCGGTATGCCCGTGGGCAGCATTGGTCCGACCCGGGGTCGGTGCCTGGCCAAGCTTCGA
>JALZBI010000248.1 GCA_030947565.1 Actinomycetota bacterium | reverse complement strand
GCCTTGAGCCGGCGCGAACGGGCCCTGCTCGAGGAGTGGCTGGACCGCATCGCGAGCGCGTGAGCCCCCAGGTGCCCGCAGGGCTAGATCAGCCGGCGGACCGCCCGCACGGCCTCCTCGAGGTAACGCGTGACGACGGTCCGCTCGTCTGGGGTCAGGCGCGCGTCGAGGTCACGCAGCGCCGTGAACATGGGCATCAGGTAGCCCAGGACCTCCTCGCGTCCCGAGTCGGAGATGGTCACGACCGTGCGCCGCCCGTCGTGCGCGTGCGGGCGCCGGCTGGCGTGGCCCCGGGCCACCAGACGGTCGACGACGCCCGACGACGCGGCCGAGGTGACCCCGAGGATCCGCCCCAGCTCGACCGGCCCCAAGGGTCCCCGGATGAGGTGCTCGAGGGCCGTGAACTCGTGGGAGCTGAGCGCGGCCCGCGCGGCGACGGCGGCCGGCACCTGGGCGGCCACGGTCGTCAGCTCGCGCAGCGCAGTGAGGGAGTCGGACTGCTCCCACTGCTCGACGAAACGGGAGGAGCTTGCATCCGGCGGGGCCGCATGGGTACGATCGCTAGGCAAGTTAGCAACCTTCTAAGGTAGACACTGAGGGACCAGCGTACGCGTCGTTCCCCCCTGCGAGCGAGGATCCCATGAGTACGTCGCCCAACACGCTGCCCAGCCGTCTGCTGCGCCCTCGCCGGGCCTGGGTCGTCGCCCTCCTCGGGTTCCTGCTGGCCGGCGCCGGCATCGGCGTCTGGGGCGAGGCCAGCGCCTCCCCGGACGCGACCGCGACCCTGGTCACCGGCGCGGACTCGACCCGGGTGGTCGAGCTGCAGGAACGGCTGCCCCAGGGCAGCGGCTCCACGGCGATCGCCGTCTTCAGCGCGGACGAGGGGACCCTCTCGGCGGATGCTCTGTCGTCCCTGTGCCAGACCTTCGCGGCGCAGCTGACCAAGGCTGGCGCAGCATCCAGCGGTTCCGGGCCGGCGTCGGCCCCGACGACGGGCGGGGCCCCCGGCGCGGCTCAACCGGCGTCGGTCGGCACCCTCGCCTGTCCCGTCGGGAGTGCCGGGCCGGTCCCCCTCATCCTCAGCAGCGACCGGACCGCCGCCATCGGCGTGGTCCCGGTGGCCGCCACCGGCAACGCCAACGTGTCCGCGGCCGTCACCGGTCTGCGCGCCGACCTGCGCGCCGCAACGCCCCCCGGCGTCTCGGTGCAGGTCACAGGGCCGGCGGCCATCCAGACCGACCTCGGCGCGGTCTTCAACGGGGCCAACACCCGGCTGCTGCTCGCCACCGCCGGCGTCGTGGCGCTCCTGCTGCTCCTCACCTACCGCAGCCCCGTCCTCTGGGTGGTGCCCCTGCTCGTCGTCGGGGTCGCCGACCGGCTGGCGGCCGTGCTCGCCACCCACGTCATGGCCGCGACCGGCATCCGGTGGGATGAGTCGACCATCGGCATTCTGTCCGTCCTCGTCTTCGGCGCGGGCACCGATTACGCCCTCCTGCTGATCTCGCGCTACCGCGACGAGCTGCGTGGCACGAGCAGCCGGTATGCCGCGATGACCCGGGCGGTCCGGTATGCCGGTGAGGCCGTCCTGGCCAGCGCCACCACCGTGGTCCTCGGGCTCCTCACGCTCCTGCTCTCCGTCGTGCCCACGACCCGAGGCCTGGGCGTGGCGTGCGCTGTCGGCGTCGTGGTGGCCATGGTCTTCGCCCTCGTCGTGCTCCCGTCGACGCTGGTGCTGTGTGGCCGGTGGGTCTTCTGGCCGCTGGTCCCGCGCGAGGGCCAGACCCTGCTCGTCGACTCCGACCACTCGGCCTGGCACCGGATCGGCCGGCGGGTGTCGGCTCGTCCGGTCGTCTTCATCGTCGCGGGCCTGGCCCTGCTGGGGGCCCTCAGCGTCGGCCTGACGCAGGTGCGCACCGGTCTGCCGACGAGCGAGCAGTTCCTCCAGAAGCCCGAGGCCATCGCGGCCGCCGACCGCGTCGCCCGGTCCTTCCCGGCCGGCAGCGCCGACCCGACCGTCGTCGTCACCCCCGCCGGCAGCACCCAGCAGGTGGTGGCCCGCGCCTCCGGCGTCCCCGGCGTCGCCTCAGCCACGCCGGGGCGCACCGGTGCCGGCCTCGCCCAGGTGGACGTCGTCCTCGCCTCGCCGGCGGGGTCCGAGGCCGCTCAGCGCACGGTGACCTCCGTGCGCGAGGCGCTCACCGGCATACCCGAGACGTTCGTCGGGGGAAGCGAGGCCCGGGCGGTGGACGCTGCGGCCGGTGCCGTGCGCGACCGCCTCGTCATCTTCCCGCTGATCCTCGGTGTCGTCCTCCTCGCCCTCTTCGTCCTGCTCCGGGCACTGGTCGCTCCGCTCATCCTCGTCGCCACGGTGGTCGCCACGTACCTCGCGGCGATGGGCGCCTCGTGGTGGATCTTCACCGGCGTGTTCGGCTTCGCCGGGATGGAGGACACGGTGCCGCTGTTCGCGTTCCTGTTCCTCGTCGCCCTCGGCGTCGACTACAACATCTTCCTGGTCAGCCGGGCGCGCGAGGAGGCCCGGCGGCACGGCGCGCGGACCGGGATGCTGCGGGCACTGACCGCCACCGGCGGGGTCATCACCAGCGCGGGCATCCTGCTGGCCGCCGTGTTCGCGGTGCTGGGGGTCCTGCCGCTGGTCGTGCTCGCCCAGATCGGCCTCGTCATCGGCGTGGGCGTGCTGCTCGACACCCTGCTGGTGCGCACCGTGCTGGTGCCGGCCTTCGCCATGCTGCTCGGCGACCGCTTCTGGTGGCCGAGGTCGCCGGCCCGACCCGCGGGCGCCGCGGCAGGGGCCCATGAAGACCAGGTGCTCGTCGAGCACTAGCTCACGAAGGCGGCCCGCTCGAGGAGGCGCCGGGCGAGCGGGCCTGACACGATGGGCGGATGGCCCGGACCATCGCCACGACCTCTGAGGTGGACCGCGAGGCGCTCCTCGACTTCGCGCGTCCGCGGCATCACCTCGTCCTCGTCACGACGCGGAAGGACGGCGCCCCTCAGGTGTCGCCGGTCACCGGGGGCGTCGACGCCGACGGTCGGTTCGTGATTTCGAGCTATCCCGAACGGGCTAAGGCGCGCAACGCCCGCCGGCACCCCAACGTGTCCGTGCTCGTCCTTTCCGACGACTTCGGCGGAGCCTGGGTGCAGGCCGACGGCACGTGCGAGGTGCTCGACGTCACCGAGTCACCCGAGGCGCTCGACGCGTTCGTCGACTACTACCGGTGCATCGCAGGCGAGCATCCCGACTGGGACGAGTACCAGCAGGCCATGCTTGACCAGCGCAAGTGCCTCCTGCGGATCACCCCCACCCGGTGGGGGCCGGTCGCGACGGGTGGATTCCCCCCGGACCGGGAGTGACGCCGATGAGCACCCCCAGCACGCCGAGCACTCCTCCCGACGCCCGGACCGCGGCCGCCGGCCAGCCGCGGGGAAGTGGTCCGGACCACCTGATCGGCGGACGCTACCGGCTGACCCGGCTGCTCGGGTCCGGGGGGATGGGCGACGTGTGGGAGGCGTGGGACGAGCGTCTGCACCGCGCCGTCGCCGTCAAGCGCCTGTATGCCCAGCCGGGAGTGGGCGCCGACATCGCCGAGGTCTCCACCAACCGGGCCATGCGTGAGGCCCGCATCACGGCCCGCCTGCAGCACCCGCACGCCGTCACGGTCTACGACGTCGTCGAGGACCACGGGCAGCCCTGCCTGGTCATGCAGCTCGTGCCGTCGGAGCCGTTGTCGGCCCGGCTCAGCGGCGGGCGGACCCTGCCGTTGCAGGAGGTCGCGCTGCTCGGGTCGCACCTGGCCAGCGCGCTCTCCGCCGCCCACCAGGCGGGAATCGTCCACCGTGACGTCAAGCCCGGCAACGTCCTGCTCGCCGAGGACGGCACCGCGCGGCTCAGCGACTTCGGTATCGCCCACGCCATGGGCGACGTCACGCTGACCTCCACCGGCATGGTGACCGGCACCCCCGCATACCTCGCGCCGGAGGTGGCCCGCGGCGAGGAGTCCGCCTATCCCGCCGATGTCTTCTCGCTCGGCGCCACGCTCTACACCGCGCTCGAGGGCCACCCGCCGTTCGGCACCGAGAGCAACCCGATGGCCCTCCTGCACCGGGTCGCATCGGGGATCGTCGAGCCGCCGCAGCACAGCGGCGAGCTGACCCCGCTGCTGGAGGAGATGCTCCAGGTGCGCCCCGAGGACCGGCCGAGCATGGCCGAGGTGACGGCCGAGCTGTCCGCGGTCGCGGCCGGCAGCTCGCCCACGACCAGTCTGCCTGCCGCCACGACGGTCCAGGATGGGCCGCTCCCGGTCCCGTTGACCGACGAGCCGGACGCGTTCTTCGACGACCTGTCTGACGATGACCACGACGAGCCCGACCCACGGGGGGACGACCGCCGGGCACCCGTCGGGGCCGCCGCCACGACCACGAGACGACGCCGGGGACCATGGCTGATCCTTGCCGTCCTGGCGCTGCTCGCCGTGCTCGCCCTGCTCGCCATTGCGCTGTTCCGCAGCCTGTCCGGTGATGCGCCCGTGGCGAGCCCTCCAGCCGTGTCGTCGTCAGTGCCCGCCTCGTCGGCGCCCTCGGCCGCACCGTCGACCACGCCCTCGGCCGCCTCGCCCGCCCCAGCCACCTCGGCCACCTCGGCCA
>JALZBI010000247.1 GCA_030947565.1 Actinomycetota bacterium | reverse complement strand
ACGTCATCCAGAACCATCTCCTGCAGCTCCTCGCCCTCACCGCGATGGAGGAGCCGGTCTCCTTCAACGCCCGCGACCTGCGCGGCGAGAAGGAGAAGGTCCTCTCGGCCGTCAGGGTGCCCGACGACATCGGCCGCGACAGCGCGCGCGGACAGTACGCCCATGGTTGGCAGGGCGAGCAGGAGGTGCCCGGCTACCTCGAGGAGGACGGTGTCAGCACGGGCTCGACCACCGAGACGTATGCCGCGGTCCGGCTCGAGATCGACACCCGCCGGTGGGCCGGGGTGCCGTTCTACCTACGCACCGGCAAGCGTCTCGGCAAGCGGGTCACCGAGATCGCCGTCGTCTTCAAGAAGGCGCCGCACCTCCCGTTCGACGACACGGCCACCGAGGAGCTCGGCAAGAACGCCATCGTCATCCGGGTGCAGCCGGACGAGGGCATCACCATGCGCTTCGGGTCGAAGGTGCCGGGCAACCAGATGGAGGTCCGCGACGTCACCATGGACTTCGGCTACGGCACCGCGTTCACCGAGTCCAGCCCCGAGGCCTACGAGCGCCTCATCCTCGACGTCCTGCTGGGCGACCCCCCGCTCTTCCCCCGTCACGAGGAGGTGGAGCTGTCGTGGACCATCCTCGACCCCATCGAGGAGTGGTGGTCGAGGCACGGCAAGCCCGAGCCGTATGCCGCGGGTGGCTGGGGACCGGAGTCGAGCCACGCCATGATGGCCCGAGAGGGTCGCACCTGGAGGATCCCATGATCACCCGAGCAGATGGGGAACTCTCGTGATCATCGACCTGCCCAAGACGACGACCGTTGCAGTGAGCAAGAAGCTTGTCGCGCTGCGTAACGACGTGGGAGCGATGACGTTGGGCCGGGTGTTGACGCTCATCATCGTCATCGACGACCACCAGGCCGAGGACATCATCGAGGCGGCCAATGACGCCTCGCGGCAGCACCCCTGCCGCATCGTCGTCGTCGTGGCCGGCAACCGTCGCGGGGCCAACCGGATGGACGCTCAGGTCCGCGTCGGTGGTGACGCCGGCGCGTCGGAGGTCATCGTGCTCCGACTGTTCGGCGAGCTGGCCAAGCACGGCCAGTCGGTCGTGACCCCGCTCCTGCTCGCCGACTCCCCGGTGGTCGCCTGGTGGCCCCACGAGATGCCCGCCGAACTGCGGGTCGACCCGATCGCCCAGATGGCGCAGCGGCGCATCACCGACGCCGCCGAGGCCGGCAACCCGGCCCAGATGCTCAAACGGCTGGCCGCGCGATACCAGCCCGGCGACACCGACCTCGCCTGGACTCGCATCACTTTGTGGCGGGGCCTGCTGGCGGCAGCGCTCGACGGGCCGCCCTACGAGCCGGTGACCGAGGCGGTCGTCGCCGGGGCCAACGACTCCCCGTCGTCCGAGCTGCTGGCGGCCTGGCTGGGACTCGTGCTCAAGGCGCCGGTGCGACGGGTCAAGACGGCAGCGGGCACCGGCGTGGTCAGCGTGCGTCTCGAGCGCAAGAGCGGGCCCATCGACCTGGTGCGCCCTGACGGCAGCACGGCCATACTGTCCCAACCGGGGCAGCCCGACCGGCGGATCAGCCTCAAGCGGAGGGCCCTCGCCGAGTGCCTCGCCGACGAGCTGCGCCGTCTCGACGACGACGACATCTACGCGGAGACGCTCACCAAGGGGCTCGGCACCCTGAGCTCGGTGCGGCTGACCGCCAGCGAGGCCGCCGCCAAGGGTGAGGCTCCCTCGACGCAAGCGTCGCGCGCCCTGGCCGCCAAGCTGGCCCGCGGTCGGTCGGCCGACCAGGCCGCCGAGATGGTCGTGGCGCCACCACCGCCGGACGAGGGCGACACCGCCGCCGTGCAGAAGGCGACCGCGCGCAAGCGGGCGGGCACGCCGACGGAACGGGAGAAGGCCGTCGCCGAGCGGAGCCGCACGACGGGCACAGCCGCGAAGAAGAAGGCGGTCAGGAAGGCGGCCGCCGAGAGCGCGGCCACGCGTCCGGGGGCCAGCCGACGGTCGCCGTCATGACCCCGTCCGACGCAGCGGAACCGACCGGCGGGACCACCGTCGTCGTGCACCCCGACAAGCAGCACCTCGCGGATGCGTCCGGAGCCCGTCTGGCACTGGCGCTGGCCGACGCCCAGTCCGGCGGTCGCCGCGCTCAGGTTGCGCTGACCGGCGGGTCGATGGGCTCGGCGATCATCGCGTCGCTCCTGGCCAGCCCGCTGCGGGCGCTGGTCGACTGGTCGCGCGTCGACGTCTGGTGGGGCGACGAGCGCTACCTCGACGCGGGTGACCGCGACCGCAACGACACACAGAACGACGAGGCGGGGCTGACCTCGCTCGGCCTCGACGTCGCCCGGGTGCATCGGGTGGCCGGGCCAGACGCGAGCGAGTCCGCGGAGGCGAGCGCGGACGCATACGCCGCTGCTCTGCGCGAGCACGGCACGGGAGCGTTCGACGTCGTGCTGCTCGGTGTGGGCCCCGACGGGCATGTGGCGTCACTGTTCCCGCACCACCCGGCGCAGCGCATCGAGGACGCCATCGCCATCGCGGTGCACGACTCTCCGAAGCCGCCGCCCGACCGGGTGTCGTTGACGTTCGAGTGCCTGGACCGGACGCTTGAGGTCTGGTTCCTCGTGGCCGGCGCCGACAAGGCCGACGCGGTGGCCGCCGCCCTCGCTCCAGGGGCCGATCGGTGGGACGTGCCGGCGTCCGGCGTCCACGGCACGGCAGCGACCCGCTGGCTCGTCGACACCGCCGCAGCGAGCGCGCTCAATATCCCCTAGGCGGGCAGCGCATGGTTTCGCTGTCCCCTTCGCATTTCCGAGGAGCGCAGCGCACGGTTCTGCACCGCGGGCACGGTTTTCACGCGGTGGGCACGATATAGCCTGCCCGCCCGGTGTAGGTCGTGCCACCAGCGGCGTCACGAGGATCTGCGCACACCCTGGTGTCGCTGCGCATCCGTTGGAACGTCTGCGCGCCGTCACGAGGGTCTGCGCAGACCGGGGTGGCGGAGAGCCGGAGCTACTGGATCAGGCCGCGCTGACGCAGCGACGACAGCGCCTCGTCGAGGATCGCCTTGCCGTCGGCGTCGCTGCGTCGCTCCTTGACGTAGGCGAGGTGCGTCTTGTAGGGCTCCACCTTGTGCGGGGCGGGCGGGTTCGCCTGGTCCTGGCCGGCCGGGAAGCCGCACCGCGGGCAGTCCCAGGTGTCGGGCAGCACGAGGCCCGGCTCCTCGGCGAAGCTGGGTCGTGTCTCGTGCCCGTTGGAGCACCAGTAGGAGACGAAGATCCGGGGCGCGGAGTCACCGCGTTCCGCCTCGCCCATCGGTCCTGCGCCGACCCTGCTTCCGCGGATGGCGTTACCACTGGCCATGACTGCTCCTTGCCGAGCTCAGGCGGAGAACCGAGCCAGCAGGCCCAGTCCGACGACGGTGATGAACCAGATGATGCCCAGGGCAATGGTGAACCGGTCGAGGTTGCGCTCGGCCACGGTGGACCCGCCCAGCGAGCTCGACATCCCGCCGCCGAACATGTCCGACAGCCCGCCGCCCTTCCCCTTGTGCATGAGGATCAGCAAGATGAGGAAGAGGTTGGCGACGACCAGCAGCACCTGCAGGCCGATCTTCACCGCGTTCACTACGGACGGGTCCCATCTGGTTCGAGTGCGCTGACCGTTGGCTGACGTTGTGCCGCAGGGCGAACAACCAGTCCAGGATAACCCGGCGCCTCCGCAGGTCGTGACGACCGGGCCGTCACGCGGTGACGTGGTCGCGGAAGCGGCAGATCGTGGCGAACTCAGCCGGGTCGATCGATGCGCCACCGACCAGGGCGCCGTCGACATCGGGCTGAGCCATGATCGCCGCGACGTTGGCGCCCTTGACGCTGCCGCCGTAGAGCACCCGAACCCCCGCGGCCAGGTCGGGGCCGTAGAGCTCCCCGAGCAGGGTACGGATGGCCGCACAGACCTCCTGCGCGTCGTCAGGCGTGGCGACCTCACCGGTGCCGATGGCCCAGATCGGCTCGTAGGCGATGACGACCGTCGCCGCCTGCTCCGGCGTGACGCCCGCCAAGGCGGCCCGCAGCTGCCGCACGACATGCGCGACCTGGCCACCCGACCGGCGCACCTCGAGGTTCTCGCCGCAGCACAGGATGGGCGTCAGGCCGTGGGCGTAGGCCGCGGCGACCTTGGCTGCGACGAGCTCGTCTGTCTCCCCGTGTCCTTCGCGCCGCTCGCTGTGGCCGACGACGACGTAGGTGCAGCCGAGCTTGGCGAGGAACGCACCCGAGATGTCACCCGTGTAGGCGCCCGACGCGTGCGGGGACAGGTCCTGGGCCCCGAAGCGCAGCCCGAGCTTGTCCGCCTCGACCAGGGTCTGCACCGAACGCAGGTCGGTGAACGGCGGGAGCACCACGACCTCGACCGCCTCGTAGTCGTGCTTGGCGTCCCGCAGCGACCAGTCCAGCTTCTGCACGAAGTGGGTGGCCTGGAGGTGATCCAGGTTCATCTTCCAGTTGCCGGCGATGAGCGGCGTCCGGCCGGTATGCGTGGTGTCGGCGTCCCCCATCAGCGCTCGTCCTCCTCGAGCACGGTCAAGCCGGGCAGCTCCTTGCCTTCGAGGTACTCCAGGCTCGCACCGCCGCCGGTGGAGATGTGGCCGAACTGGTC
>JALZBI010000246.1 GCA_030947565.1 Actinomycetota bacterium | reverse complement strand
AGTCGACCGAGCCCCTGCGGCTGACGAGCGCGCAGGTCTCCATGTCGCCAAGGACGGCGTAGTCACCGATCGGGGTGTGGCTCGGGGGCCCCGCCGGTGCGGTGGGCGTGGTCTCGGGGGTGGTCTGGGGGGTGGTCTCGGACGTGGTCTCGGACGGCGCGTCGTCGGGCATACGCCGAGGGTATGCCGGTGGCCGGTGGGGCGCCTGAGGTTCTGGTTGGGGGTGTCGGCGGCGCCGCTTAGGGTTGAGGGGTGCCCGACGTGTCCCCGCTCGATGCCCCGGAGACGACCCCGTTGACCAGCCGCCCAAACCCCCATCTTCGCCACGACTCCCTCGTCGTGCGGGGGGCCCGGGAGCACAACCTCAAGGACATCTCGGTCGAGCTGCCCCGCGACAGCCTCATCTGCTTCACGGGTCTGTCGGGCAGCGGCAAGTCGTCGCTGGCGTTCGACACGATCTTCGCCGAGGGCCAGCGCCGCTACGTCGAGTCGCTGTCGTCCTACGCGCGCCAGTTCCTCGGGCAGATGGACAAGCCCGACGTCGACTTCATCGAGGGTCTGTCGCCCGCCGTCTCGATCGACCAGAAGTCGACCAACCGCAACCCCCGGTCGACGGTGGGCACGATCACCGAGGTCTACGACTACCTCCGGCTGCTCTTCGCGCGCGCCGGCCGTCCCCACTGCCCGGTCTGTGGTGAGCCGATCACGCGGCAGAGCCCACAGCAGATCGTCGACCAGCTGCTCGCCCTGCCCGACCGCACCCGCTTCCAGGTGCTGGCCCCCGTGGTGCAGGGCCGGAAGGGCGAGTTCGTCGACCTGTTCGGCGAGCTCCAGACCAAGGGCTTCTCCCGAGCCCGCGTCGACGGCGAGGTCGTCTCGCTGCTCGAGCCCCCCAAGCTCGACAAGAAGTTCAAGCACACCATCGAGGTCGTCGTCGACCGGCTGGTGGCCAAGGAGGGTGACACCGGCTCGAAGCGGCGCCTCACCGACTCGGTCGAGACAGCGCTCGGACTGGCGGGCGGCATCCTGCTCGTCGAGTTCGTGGATGCCGACCCGAGCGACCAGGAGGCGGCTCGGGAGCGGCGTTTCTCCGAGAAGATGGCCTGCCCCAACAACCACCCCATCGCCATCGACGAGATCGAGCCGCGGTCGTTCTCGTTCAACGCGCCGTTCGGGTCCTGCCCTAAGTGCACCGGCATCGGCACCGAGCTCGAGGTCGACCCCGACCTGCTCGTGCCCGACGACGACCTGTCGCTCAACGCGGGCGCCATCGCTCCGTGGTCGCAGGGGTCGGGGTCCGCCGACTACTTCCTGCGCGTCATGGACGCGCTCGCGGGTGACCTCAAGTTCTCCATGGACTCACCATGGAAGTCGCTGCCCGAGCGGGCCAAGGAGGCACTGCTCTACGGCGAGAACTACAAGGTCCACGTCAAGTACCGCAACCGCTACGGCCGTGACCGGTCCTACACCACAGGGTTCGAGGGAGTCGTCCCGTTCGTCCGGCGGCGGCACGCCGAGACCGACTCCGACTGGAGCCGCGAGCGCTACGAGGGCTACATGCGGGAGGTGCCCTGCCCCCAGTGCAAGGGCGCCCGGCTCAAGCCCGAGATCCTCGCCGTGCTCGTCGGCGGCAAGAACATCTCCGAGATCTGCGCGCTGGCCATCAACGAGGCGGCCGACTTCCTCGCCGACGTCGACTTCACCGTGCGCGAGCGCCAGATCGCCGAACGGGTCATCAAGGAGATCGAGGCCCGACTCGGTTTCCTGCTCGACGTGGGGCTCGACTACCTGTCACTCGACCGGCCGGCCGGCACGTTGTCCGGTGGAGAGGCCCAACGCATCCGGCTGGCCACGCAGATCGGGTCCGGTCTGGTAGGCGTCCTCTACGTGCTCGACGAGCCGTCGATCGGTCTGCACCAGCGAGACAACCACCGGCTCATCGAGACCCTGACCCGGCTGCGCGACCTCGGCAACACCCTCATCGTCGTCGAGCACGACGAGGACACCATCGCCACCGCCGACTGGGTCGTCGACATCGGCCCGGGTGCGGGGGAGCACGGTGGCCAGGTCGTCCACTCCGGCACCGTCCAGGGCCTGCTGGAGCACCACGACTCGATCACCGGCCAGTACCTCAGTGGCCGACGGGAGATCGCCGTGCCGGCAGTCCGCCGCCCGCGGGACGGCCGCGAGGTCACGGTGATCGCCGCGCGCGAGAACAACCTGCGCGACGTGTCGGTGTCGTTCCCCCTGGGCACGCTGGTGGCGGTCACCGGCGTCTCGGGCTCGGGCAAGTCGACGCTCGTCAACGACATCCTCTACAACGTGCTCGCCAACAAGCTCAACGGCGCCCGGCACGTGGCGGGGCGGCACAAGACCGTGACGGGGCTGGAGCACCTCGACAAGGTGGTGCACGTCGACCAGGGACCGATCGGGCGTACCCCGCGGTCCAACCCGGCCACCTACACCGGCGTGTTCGACAACATGCGCAAGCTGTTCGCCGAGACGACCGAGGCCAAGATCCGCGGCTACCAGCCGGGCCGGTTCTCGTTCAACGTCAAGGGCGGTCGCTGCGACAACTGCTCGGGTGACGGCACGATCAAGATCGAGATGAACTTCCTCCCCGACGTCTACGTGCCCTGCGAGGTGTGCCACGGGGCGCGCTACAACCGGGAGACGTTGGAGGTCCACTTCAAGGGCAAGACCATCGCCGACGTGCTCGACATGCCGATCGAGGAGGCGGCTGAGTTCTTCGCCGCCGTCCCCGCGATCGCGCGGCACCTGACGACGCTCAACGAGGTCGGGCTGGGCTACGTGCGGCTCGGCCAGCCCGCGCCGACCCTCTCGGGCGGCGAGGCGCAGCGGGTCAAGCTGTCGACCGAGCTGCAGAAGCGGTCCAACGGCCGCACGATCTACGTCCTCGATGAGCCGACGACGGGGCTGCACTTCGAGGACATCCGCAAGCTGCTCGAGGTGCTGCAGGGGTTGGTCGACAAGGGCAACTCGGTGATCGTCATCGAGCACAACCTCGATGTCATCAAGAGCGCCGACTGGATCGTCGACCTCGGCCCCGAGGGTGGCAAGCGTGGCGGCCAGGTCCTTGTCGAAGGCACGCCCGAAGACGTCGCGGCCGACCCCAGCTCGTTCACCGGGCAGTTCCTCGCGCCGGTCCTCGAGAAGGCCCGGGCCGGTACGCCCGCGCCGCGTCCCAGCGTCTCCGGCGGTGTGGGCCGGGCGAGGGGAACGACGGCGCCGGTGGTGAAGGCTTCGAGCGCAGTGACGAAGAAGGCCGCCGTGGCGACGAAGGTCGCCATCGCGAGGAAGGCGCCCCCGACCACGGTGACGACCAAGAAGGCCACCCCCGGACGCCGTAGCGCCTGAGGGTGATCTCGGAGGGCCACACCCCCCGGAGGGGGTGCAGCGCTCCGCGCTGACCCCCGGGCCCGGACCCGACGTCCAGCCTGGGGTGCGCCGCATACCCGGCCTGCCGCCCCACCAGTCGCCGGCCCCGCCGCGGGTGATCTCGGAGCACCACACCCCCCGGAGGGGGTGCGGCGCTCCGCGCTGACCCCCGGGCCCGGACCTCCAGCCTGGGGTGCGCCGCATACCCGGCCTGCCGCCCCCACCAGTCGCCGGCCCCGCCGCGGGTGATCTCGGAGGGCCACACCCCCCAGAGGGGGTGCAGCGCTCCGCGCTGACCCCGGGCCCGGACCGGACGTCCAGCCCGGGTGCGCTGCATACCCGGCCTGCCGTCAAAGTAGTCGCGGGCCCGGACCCGACGTCCAGCCTGGGGTGCGCCGCATACCCGGCCTGCCGCCCTACCGGTCGCCGGCCCCGCCGCGGGTGATCTCGGAGCACCACACCCCCCAGAGGGGGTGCAGCGCTCCGCGCTGACCCCGGGCCCGGCCAGGGGGGTGCAGCGCTCCGCGCTGACTCCGGGCCTGGACCGGACGCCCAACCAGGGTGCGTCACGTACCCGGGCCTCCGCCCAACCAGTCGCCGGCCCCGACGCCCAACCAGTCGCCGGCCCCGCCGCGGGTGATCTCGGAGCACCACACCCCCCGGGGGGGTGCAGCGCTCCGCGCTAACTTCGCGAGAAGCGCTCGTCGGCCCGGCAGTCGGGTCGATGGCAGCGTCGCGGGCGGCCGGTCCAGCCGTAGCGGCCGAGGACCGTTGCCATCTGCTGGCCGAGCCGACAGGGCGTGACGGCGACATCGGGCCAGAACACCCGCAGCGTCAGCCAGCCGTCGACCGCGCTGTCCCGGTCGCGGCGGCCGTCGCTGACGCGATCAGCCGCCTGGTCGTGCCCGAGCCGTCCGTCGAGCTCGACGATGACCCGCTGGCCCGGGTAGGTGACATCCCGCAACCGGGGGCTGCCCGTCGCGGTCTGGTCGAGGACCTGACGCAGGCCTCGGGGCAGACCGTGCGCCCGTTCGACATCCCGGAGATAGCGGATCTCCATCGCGCTCTCGGCCCCGGTGACGACGTCCGCCAGCACGTCCTCGATCGCACCGCGATGGATGTGCCGCGCCCGTTCGTGAAGGCGGGCGAGGAGTGTCGCCTCACTGGTGAGCTGGCGTTGGAAGGCGCGGGCCAGCAGGGCGAACGTCCTGTCGAGCGACCCATCTTGGCTGAGATCCAGAAGGGTCTCGTCGAAGGAGGTCCGCCACGGCCAGCGGAGC
>JALZBI010000245.1 GCA_030947565.1 Actinomycetota bacterium | reverse complement strand
AAGGGGCCGTTGACCCGGCTCTGCGAGGACCGGGGGGACCTGCTCGACGAGATCGCGGTCACCGTGGTGCACGAGGTGGCGCACCACTTCGGCATTGACGACGCCCGCCTGCACGAGCTGGGCTGGGGCTGAACCCCGCCGACCGGAGCGTCAGTTGGCGTACTCGCCCTTGTAGTGCTCGAACGTCCAGCCGACGATGGCGACGATGGCGAAAAAGGCCCCGATGATGAAGAGCCACCACCCGACCGCGAGCCCGGCGAACATCAAGGCAGCAGTCAGCCCCAGCCACAGCGGCCACCACGAGTAGGGCGTGAAGAACCCGTAGTCGCCCTCCTGCTCGGAGATGAGCGCGTTGGGGTTGTCCTCGGGGCGCAGACCGACGCTGCGGCCGGTGACGGAAAGGTAGAAGGCGATAAGCCCAGACAGAGCCGCCGTGAGGAAGAGTCCGAAGGGTCCGACCAGCTCGGTCCAGTGAGTCCAGAAACCATAGATGAGCCCCACCGGCACGAAGAAAATGACCAGGGCGAGGAAAATCTTGCTCTCGACCTTCATCGGGTGCTCCTTCCGTGCCCAGGACCCTCGACGTCACCGGACTCGCCCGGCTCGTGACCGGGCATCTCACCGAGATCTGCGGACCCGAACGCCTTGACGAAGGCGGGTGCCTCAGGGGCCTTGACCGTCGGGGGAGCCACCTCCGGATGGTGCAGGTCGAACGCCGGCCGATCGGAGCGGATCCGCGGAATGCGGTCGAAGTTGTGCCGCGGCGGCGGGCAGGACGTCGCCCACTCGAGAGATCCGCCAAAGCCCCAGGGGTCGTCGGTCTCGACCATCGGCGCGTAACGCCACGTCTTCCAGACGTTGTACAGGAAGGGCAGCGTCGACGCCCCGAGCAGGAAGGCGCCGGCCGTCGAGATGATGTTGGCGGTCTGGAAGCCCTCTTCGGGAAGGTAGTCGGCATACCGCCGCGCCATGCCCTCGATGCCGAGCAGGTGCTGGATGAGGAACGTGGTGTGGAAGCCGAAGAAGAGCATCCAGAAGTGCAGCTTGCCCAGCTTCTCGTCGAGCATGCGGCCGGTGAACTTCGGCCACCAGAAGTAGAAGCCGGAGAACATCGCGAAAACGACCGTGCCGAACACGGTGTAGTGGAAGTGCGCGACGATGAAGTACGAGTCGGTCAGGTGGAAGTCCAGCGCCGGGCTGCTGAGGATGACGCCGGTGAGGCCGCCGAAGAGGAACGTGACGATAAAGCCGATCGCCCAGATCAGCGAGGCAGAGAAGGTGATCGAACCGCCCCACATCGTGCCGATCCAGTTGAAGAACTTCACACCTGTGGGGATGGCGATCAACATCGTCATGATCGCGAAGAACGGCAGCAGCACCTGGCCAGTGCCGTACATGTGGTGGGCCCAGACAGCAGAGGATAGGGCCGCGATCGCGATGAGGGCGAACACCATGGTCTTGTACCCGAAGAGTGGCTTCCGAGAGAAGACGGGGAGGACCTCGCTGATGATGCCGAAGAACGGCAGGGCGATGATGTAGACCTCTGGATGCCCGAAGAACCAGAACATGTGCTGCCACAGCATCGCCCCCCCGCCCTCGGGGTCGAAGAGGTGGGCGCCGAAGCGCCGGTCGGCGCCAAGCCCCAGCAGCGCGGCAGCGAGGACCGGGAACGCGATGAGGACGAGGATGGACGTCACGAGGATGGTCCACGTGAACATCGGCATCCGGAACATCGTCATGCCCGGCGCGCGCATACACAGGATCGTCGTGATGAAGTTGACCGCACCGAGGATGGTGCCGAACCCGCCGAGGGCGAGGCCGAAGACCCACAGGTCGCCACCGAGGCCGGGGCTGTAGCTGTTGTCGGACAGCGGCGCGTAGGCGAACCAGCCGAATGCGGCGGCCCCCTGCGGCGTGAGGAAGCCGGCGCCGGCGATGAGGCCACCGAACAGGTAGAGCCAGTAGGCGAACATGTTCAGCCGAGGGAACGCCACGTCGGGCGCCCCGATCTGCAGCGGCATGATCGCATTCGCGAAGCCCGCGAACAGGGGGGTCGCGAACAGGAGCAGCATGATCGTGCCGTGCATGGTGAACAGCTGGTTGTACTGCTCGGGGTTGTCGACGACCTGGAGCCCGGGCGCGGCGAGCTCGGTGCGGATGAGCATCGCCATGATGCCGCCGAGCAGGAACCAGATGAACGAGGTGATGAAGTAGAGGTTGCCGATGACCTTGTGGTCGGTGGTGGTGATCCACTTCATGAACGTCTGCCCCGGCAGCAGCTTGGGGCGGGCCGACGAGCGCGACGTCTGGCCGGCGGTGTACTCGTACTGACCCGTGGGGGTCGTGGTCGTCGCTGCCATCAGTTGCTCCCGGAGGCCGAGGGGACGAGCTTCTGGTCCGCGGGTACGAGCTCCTCGCGGCTGAGTGAGTTGGGCAGCTGCCCCGACTGGCCGATCGCCTTCAGGCGGGCGATCTCGGCGTCGTAGTCGGCCTGGGAGACGACCTTGACCTTGAACAGCATCTGCGAGTGGTAGGCGCCGCAGAGCTCGGCGCACTTGCCCTGGAACGTGCCCAGCTGCGTGGGCACCACCTGGAACCGGTTGGTCTTACCGGGGATGACGTCGAGCTTCTGGAGGAAGGCGGGCACCCAGAACGAGTGGATGACGTCGCGGGCGTTGAGGACGAACTCGACCCGCTTGTTGATCGGCAGGTAGAGCACCGGCTCGGCGTTCAGGGGCTCACCGGTGGATTTGTCGAGCTGGTTCTGCACGCCGGACTCGTAGACGTTGGCCTCGACGTAGTTGAAGTCCCAGCTCCACTGCTTGGCCACGACGTTCATGGTGACGTCGGGCTTGGCCGAGACGTCGAGCAACGCGGACTCGTCACGGGCCGTGTAGTAGAAGAGCGCGGCCACCATGAAGACGGGGACGATCGTGTAGAGGATCTCGATCGGCACGTTGTAACGCAGCTGCGGCGGCAGGCCGACATCGTCCTTGCGGCGCCGGTAGCGCACCATGACCCAGATCGTCAGGCCCCACACGAGGAAGCCCACGGCCAGCGCCGCGATCCACGCGCCCACCCAGAGGGACGTCACGGTGCCGGTGTGGTTGGTGACCTGCTGGCCGTTGGTGCCCTGAGGCAACCAGCCGCTGGATGCCGTGCCGTTGCTGGCACACCCGCTGAGCAGCAGCGACCCCGCGACGGCGACCCCACTGAGGCCAAGCCCTCGACGGGTCAGCCGCGCGGGCAGTTGTGGGTGCGTGCGCAACGGGGCACCTTCCGGTTCGGGCCGTACGAATAGACCGGTGGATCGACGTTGTCCTCGGTCGGTCCGTGGGTGCGGACCGGCTGTGGCCAGATGCCGTTCACACTACCGCCAGGACCCCCGGGGGTCACGGACGGGTGGGACTAGCGTTACACCCGTGGCGGACCCCATCGCGGCCCCGAGGCCGAGCTCCGCCACGGACGGCGACACCGGGTCCAACCCCCGCGCCGAGCGGGTCCTCCTCGACGCGGCGGCGAGCCCCCTGCATCCCGCGGCTCGGGAGGCCCTGTTGGCGGCGCTCGACGCCGGGTGGGCGGACCCGTGTCGGCTTTACGCGGAGGGCCGCCGGGCCCGGCTTCTGCTTGACCAGGCGCGCGAGGCGCTGGCCTCCGGGCTGGGCGTCCGGCCCCCGGAGCTGAGCTTCTTGCCCGGCGGGCCGACCGCGCTCAGCGCCGCCGTCGACGGCATCCGGTATGCCGCGCGGCGACGCGGCGCCCGGCTCGTCGCCTCCGCGGTCGAGCACTCTGCGGTCCTCCTCCCGGGCCGTGCACTGGCCGCCCAGGCCGAGGACCCGACGCTGCTCGCCGAGGTGCCCGTGGACGGCGTCGGCCGGCTGGACCTCAACGCCTGGAGTATTGCGGTGGCGCGGCCCGGCACCGTGGTCACGGCGCTCCAGAGCGCGAACGGCGAGGTCGGCACCCGCCAGCCGCTCGAGGCCGCCCAGGCGGTCTGCCGGCACCACGGCATACCCCTGGTCGTCGACGCGATGGCGTCGCTGGGCCGTGACCCGAGACCGGAGGCCTACGACGTGCTCGTCGGGGACGCCCGATCGTGGGCGGGGCCGGCGGGGGTGGGGGTCCTTGTCGTCCCGGAGCGCACCCGGTGGCGCCGGCCGGGAGCGGTGAGCGAGGCCGAGCACGGACGCACCGACGTCGAGCCGGTCGTGCCCCTCGTCGTGTCGGCCGCGGAGGCGTGGCTGCAGACCGAGGCCGACCGTGCCGACGAGGCCGCGGCGACCCGGCGGCTGGTCGACCGGGTGCGCCTTGCAGCCGCGGCCGTGCCCGATACCGACGTCGTGGGCGCACCGGTCGACCGGCTGCCGCACGTGGTGACGTTCTCCTGCCTGTTCGTCGACGGCGAGGCGCTGGTCCACGAGCTCGACCGGCGCGGGTTCGCGGTCGCGTCGGGGTCGGCGTGCACGGCCAGCACGCTGGAGCCCAGCCACGTCCTTTCCGCGATGGGGGTGCTGACCCACGGCAACGTCCGGGTCACCCTGCCCGTGGCGGCGACGGTGGCCGGCGGCGCCACGGTGCGCGCGGCGGGGGTCGACGCGTTCTGCCGGGCGCTGCCCGATGCGGTGGCGACGGTCCGGGCGCAGCTCGGGACGGACCGCCTGTGAGCTCGGCGCTCACGCCGCCGGCTGCC
>JALZBI010000244.1 GCA_030947565.1 Actinomycetota bacterium | reverse complement strand
CGCGGCGGTATGCCCGGCGTGGCCCCCGGCGGCACCACCGGCACCGTGCCCGGCGGGGCGGCCGGCGGGGCCCGCGGGAGGGTCGGTGGCAGTGGCGGCCTGCTCGACGCCGCCGCTCCCAGCACCACCGTCGTCTCGGCCCTGTCGACCAACGCTGACCAGCACACCTGGGTGGCCGCCGCCATCGGGTCGCAGAACGCCGCCGGACTTCAGCTGGGCGTCCAGCTGCCCGTCATGGCCATCGGCGGGTTCAACGGGAGCGACCCGTCGCCGACGCTGGCTCAGTTCCAGGCGCTCGTGAAGGAGGGCAAGATCCACTACTTCCTCGCCGGCGGCGGGATGGGGGGGAACCAGACGGGTGCCAGCAACGCCTCGTCGCAGATCTCCACGTGGGTCCAGCAGAGCTTCACGGCCGTCACGATCGGCACCTTGACGTTCTACGACCTCACGCAGGCTGCGGCCCCCGCTGCCTCGAACACCTCCTCGACCGTGGCGACGGTGTGACATGGCCGCCGCCACGCTCGTCACGCCGGTGACGGCCCCGACCGCTTGCGCCCAGGAGACGGACGGGGGACGGGCCGCCGTGGCCCGGCTGCGGGCCCGGTTGGCCACCCCGCTCGGAGGGCAGCTGCTGCGGTTCGCCGCCATCGGGGCCGGGAGCACCGGGCTCAACCTCGGGCTTCTCGCCGCACTGCACGAGACCCTCGGCGCCCAGACGGCCAACATCGTCGCCCTGGCTCTCTCGACGGTCGTCAACACGGCCGCCAACCGCACCTGGACCTTTCGGCTCCGGGGCGGGGAGGGAATGGCCCGGCAGCACGCTCAGTCGATGCTCGTCTTCGCGCTGACGTGGGCCTTGTCCAGCGCGGCGCTGGCGCTGCTCGCCTTCTTCTCGCCCCAGCCCTCCACGACGGCCACCGTCGCCGTGGTCGCCGTGGCCAACGCGGTGTCGACGGTCGCCCGGTTCACGGCCATGCGCGCGTGGATCTTCCGCCCGCAGAGCCCACAGAGCCCACAGAGCCACAGACCTGACCGAAAAACAGACCTGACCGAACAACAGGTACGCCCGGCGCCCCCGGACCGGCCTGGTCCGGGGGCGTCGCGCGCGACGGAGCGGAGGCGGCGGGATTTGAACCCGCGAGGGGTGTTATCCCCAACCCGCTTAGCAGGCGGGCGCACTAGGCCACTATGCGACGCCTCCAGCTCTGCTGTCGACGGTCCCGAGACGACCGGTCCGGCGACGAGCCAGCACAGGCTACCGGTGGCGCTCACCAGTCCCCAAACCGCCCCGAGCGCTCGATCGGCAAGGGGGTGAGGGAACCTTCTCGCGCGCCCACGCGTCAGCATCACGTAGGTCTGGCAACGGCAGGTATGCTCCCCCGCCGAGGATGGTTGCGTGCGGGAAGGTAGGCATGAGCACGGATGGCGCGGGTGCGAGCCCTGTCGGCGCCCGGACCCGGCGCCTCAGTGCGCTCCGTCGCCAGCGTCGCCGGTCGATCATCCACACCGCGCTCGCCCTCATTCCCGGGGCCGGCCTGCTGGGCACCCGCTATCGGCGGCTGGGCTACGTCATGCTCGCCCTGCTCGTCGCGATGGTGCTCGGAACGACATTCTTCGTGCTCGCCAAGGGCGCCGTCTCCGCGGCCCTCAACGTGGCCGTCCGCCCGGACGCGCTGCTGACCGTCGCCGGCCTGGCCGCCGTCGGCGCGCTGGTCTGGATCTTCTCCATCATCCTCACCCACCGCGGCACCGCCCCCAAGCGGGCCGACCCCCAGACCCGTCTCGGCCTGCGCCTCTTCACCGCCTTCATCTGCCTTCTGGTCGCCCTGCCGATGGCACAGGTGGTGCGCTACTCCCTCATCCAGCGGGACGTGGTGAGCACGGTCTTCACCGGACAGGGGATGAAGAGCCTCACCCCGTCCGCCCAGGTGACCGCCTCGCCGGACGCACAGGCCGTGGACCCCTGGGAAGGGGTCGAGCGGGTCAACCTGCTGCTGATCGGGTCCGACGCCGGCGACGACCGCATCGGCGTCCGCACCGACTCCATGGTCGAGGCCAGCATCAACCCGGCCACCGGGGACGCCGTGCTCATCAGCATCCCCCGCAGCCTCGAACGGGCTCCGTTCCCGGCGAGCAACCCGCTGCACGCGATGTACCCCGACGGCTACTACTGCCCCAACGCCAAGCCGGGTGACGAGTGCCTCATCAACGCAGTCTGGGCGTTGGCCGAGGAGAACAAAACCCTGTTCAAGAACAACCCCAACCCGGGTCTGACGACGATCCGCGACGTCATCGGCGAGGTGACCGGCCTGCACGTGGACTACTCGACGGTCATCGACCTTGCCGGGTTCCAGTCGCTCGTCCAGGCCATGGGTGGCGTGACCGTCAACGTGACTGAGCGGCTGCCCATCGAGGGCTACCACACTTCCAACGGCGGCATCGCCGGCGTCGAGGGCTACATCGAGCCCGGCCGGCAGACCCTGGACGGATACCACGCCCTCTGGTACGCCCGCTCCCGGTTGCTCTCCGACGACTTCTCGCGGATGCGGCGCCAGCGGTGCCTCATCGGGGCGCTCATCGACCAGGTCAACCCGGTCACCATGCTGAGCAAGTACCCCGACCTGGCCAACGTGGCCAAGAACAACGTGTCGACCGACCTGCAGGTCTCGCAGCTCCCCGCGTGGGTCGACCTGGTCCAACGGGTCCAGAAGGGGTCGATCACCTCGCTCACGTTCACGACCGACAACATCAGCCCGGCCAACCCCAACTTCGCCAAGATCCGTCAGATGGTGCAGAACGCGATCCAGGCTCCCGCCGCGACCACGGGTGTCAGCCCGACCACGTCGGCCCCGGCGTCACCCATCCCCACACCGACGACCACACCGACGACCACGAGCAAGGCCCCGGAGACGACCAGCCCGACGACGACGCCGACGGTATCCGGCGGCGCGGTCGACGTGCGCACCGCCTGCTGACGGTCCCTCGGGTGGTCGCTGGCCCGCTGACCACCAGGCCCCCGGCGAACGAGAACAGGCCCCCCGACCTCTCGGTCAGGGGGCCTGTTTCAGCGACGGCCAACGGCCGGCGCCTGGGTCAGAGAGGACGAACCGCGTCCGCCTGCGGACCCTTGGGTCCCTGGGTGACCTCGAACTCGACCCGCTGCGCCTCATCGAGGGAGCGGTAGCCGTTGGACTGGATCGCGGAGTAATGCACGAAGACGTCGGGACCGCCGCCGTCCTGCGCAATGAATCCGAAACCCTTCTCGGCGTTGAACCACTTGACGGTGCCCTGAGCCATGGGGTGACTACTTCTTTCTGTCCGGCCAAGGACGTGCACACTGCATGCACGTCCGGCTGCCGTCGACCCCTGACGGGACACGCCCACGACCCCCGGATAAAGCAAGACCCGCTACAACGTTCTGCAGCGGGCCGACTTCTTCGACGAGCGAGGAACTGCAACTGCAACCGGCAGAAACCTAGCACGCAGGGTGAGCCCGTGGAGGGGAGCGAACCCTCCGTTTTCGGTAGGCCTCCACGCCATCCGACAGCTCGTCACGGCGCTCGCCGGACCCCTCGTTCGGCCCGGGTCGGAGGCCGGTCGCCGCGGACCGTCGCAACCATGTCCACCACCCGCCGGGTCGCGCGCACGTCGTGCGTCCGGAACACCGTGGCGCCCAGCCAAGCGGCCACCGCGGTCGCTCCGAGGCTGCCCTCCAGCCGGTCGCCGGCCGCGAGGTCCAAGCTCTCGCCGATGAAGTCCTTGCGCGAGATCGCCTGCAGCACAGGGAAACCTAATGCCACCACATCCGCCGTACGCCTGAGCACGAGCAAGGAGTGCATGGTGGTCTTCCCGAAGTCCAAGGTCGGGTCGACGAGGACCTGCGACGACGGTACGCCCGCTCGCACCGCGGTCTCGGCTCCGGCGGCCAACGTCCGCAGGACGTCCGTGACGACGTCGAGCGGGTCCGGGCCGTAGCTCGCGTCGACCGGGTCGGTCCGTGGGGGAAGGCCGCCAGTATGCGAGACCACTACTCCCGCACCACATTCGGCGGCGACGTGGATGAGGTCGGGATCATGTCCGGCCCAGGTGTCGTTGAGCAGATCCAGCCCCACCGGGGCCGCGGCGCGGGCCACGTCCGAGCGCCAGGTGTCGAGACTGAGGATCACGTCGGGGTAACGCGACCGGGCTTCCTCCAGGAAGGGCAGGACGCGGTCGATCTCCTCCTCGGCTGACACGGCCGGGCCCTCCTGGCCCGCGCGGACCCCGCCGACGTCGACGATGTCGGCGCCCTGCTCCAGCGCGGCGTCGAGGGCGGCCAGAGCCGAACCGAGGTCGGCATGCCGGTTGCCGCTGAAGAACGAGTCGGGGGTGCGGTTGACGACCGCCATGACGGCGGGGTGCGCAGCGTCGAACTGTCGTCCACGCAGGAGCAGGACGGCCGGAGCGGGGAGGTCGAGGGGGGTGACGGGGTGGATCACCCGGTCATGCTGTCACCCGCTTCTCGTCGGGCGCGAAGGCGTCCTGAGGTCCTGGGTCGTGGTCACGGGGTTGGGTACCGCCTCCAACAGCGCTCCGGTGTAAGGGTCCTGAGGTTACCGACGACCTGCAGCGAGGGACCCTGCTCGACCATCGTGCCGTGGTGCAGCACGATGAGCTCGTCGGAGAGCACCCGCGCACTGAGCAGGTCGCGAC
>JALZBI010000243.1 GCA_030947565.1 Actinomycetota bacterium | reverse complement strand
CCTCCACACCCTTCACCGACCACCAACCGCCACGTGGCGGCTACCCCAGACGCGGCCCGCGCACCGTCGACCCCGGCGACCGGGCCCAGCTGGCCGAGTCGCCCGTGAGCTGGCGCCGCGTCGGCGCCCTCTTCGCCCCCTTCCGCGGGCGGGTCTCCGTCGTCATGGCGCTGATCGTGGCCTCGTCCGTCGTCGCCCTCGCGACTCCGTTCCTCCTGCGGCTCGTCATCGACGACGCCCTCCCCCACGCCGACGTCCGGCTGTTGCTCCTCGCCGTCGGCGGGATGCTCGGGGTCACCGTCGTCACCGCCGTGCTGGGCGTCGCCCAGACCTGGCTCTCGACCACCGTCGGCCAGGCGGTCTTGCACCGCCTGCGCACCGACGTCTTCGCCCACCTCCAGCGCCAGTCGCTAGCCTTCTTCACCCGTACGCGTGGGGGCGAGATCCAGTCGCGCCTCACGAACGACGTGGCCGGGATGCAGTCGGTCGTCACGACGACCGCGACCTCCGTGGCGTCCAACGTCACCACCGCGGTCGGCACGGCGCTGGCCATGGTCGCGCTGTCGTGGCGGCTGTCGCTGCTCTCCCTCTTGGTCATCCCGCCGGCGATCTGGCTGACCCGCCGGGTCGCCCTGATGCGCCGCGAGGTCACCGCCCGGCAGCAGCGCCGGATGGCCGACATGCTCATCCAGGTCGACGAGGGCCTGTCGGTGAGCGGCGTTCAGCTGACCAAGACCCTCGGCGCGAGTGACGCAGCGGCAGCGCGGTTCGCCGAGACCTCGCGCGAGCTCGTCGACCTCGAGGTGCAGTCGCAGCTCGCCGGTCGCTGGCGGATGGCGACGATGAGCATCGTCTTCGCGGCCATCCCCGCGCTGATCTACCTGGCCGCCGGGTTCCCCGCGACGTCCGGTGGGATGACCATCGGGACCCTCGTCGCCTTCACGGCACTGCAGTCCGGCATCTTCCGGCCGCTGATGGGTCTGCTCGACGTCGGGGTCTCCCTCGTCAGCTCGATGGCCCTCTTCAGCCGGATCTTCGGCTACCTCGACCTCGAGATCGAGGTGCGGGCGCCCGAGCACCCGGTGCCGGTCGACCACGATGCGGTGCGCGGCGAGATCCGGCTGGAGGGCGTGAGCTACCGCTACCCCGACACCGACCGCAACGCCCTCACCGACGTCGACCTCGTCGTGCCGGCCGGGACCTCGCTCGCCCTCGTCGGCGAGACCGGGTCCGGGAAGTCCACCCTTGCGGGTCTCGTTGCCCGACTGCGCGATCCGAGCATCGGACGCGTCACGGTCGACGGCATGGACCTGCGCGACCTGCCCTTCGCCGACCTCTCCCGGATCGTCGGCGTCGTCACCCAGGAGACCTACCTGCTGCACGCGTCCATCCGCGACAACCTCCTGCACGCGAAGGCCGACGCGACGGACGACGAGCTGTGGCTCGTGCTCGAGTCCGCCCAAATCGCCGACCTCGTTGCCACCCTTCCGGACGGGCTCGACACCGTCGTCGGCGCCCGGGGGCTGCGGTTCTCCGGCGGCGAGAAGCAGCGGTTCGCCATCGCGCGCACACTGCTGCGCGACCCCCGCGTCCTCATCCTCGACGAGGCGACCAGCGCCCTGGACAACGAGACCGAGCACGAGCTCCAGGCCGCGCTCGCCGTGGTGACCCGCGGGCGTACGACGGTCACCATCGCTCACCGCCTCAGCACCATCGAGTCGTCCGACCAGATCGCCGTGCTCGTCGGCGGGCAGGTGGTCGAGACGGGAACGCATACCGAGCTGGTCGCCGCGGGAGGCCGGTATGCCCGGCTCGCCGGGAGCGACCGTCCGGTCGCGACCGGTCGCTCGGTGGGCGCCTGAACCTCCCTAATAGGAGTGCCACGGCCACCCGTCGCCGGGGGGCGGACCCGAACGGGTTGGAGAGCACCCCCGCCGGGTCTGGGAGAATCGACGGATGACCCTCTCCACACCCGCCCGTGCCGCCGCCTCGTCCGCGGCACCCCAGATCCCCGAGAGGCCGTCGGTCGACGGTCTGGAGGAGAAATGGGCGCAGGTATGGAAGCGGCAGGGCACCTACACCTTCGACCGCACCGCCGCGCTCGCCCGCGGCCGTGAGGGCGTCTGGGCGATGGATACCCCGCCGCCGACCGCGAGCGGGTCGCTGCACATCGGCCACGTCTTCGGCTTCACCGAGGCTGACTGCATCGCGCGCTACAAGCGGATGGCCGGGTTCGAGGTCTTCTACCCGATCGGCTGGGACGACAACGGCCTGCCCACCGAGAAGCGGGTGCAGAACTTCTACGGGGTGCGCGGCGACGAGACGCTGCCCTACGACCCCGACTTCGTGCCGCCGCAGCAGGGCGGCGAGGGCACGTCGATCAAGGCCGGTGACCAGACGCCGATCAGCCGGCGCAACTTCATCGAGCTGTGCGACATCCTCACCGTCAAGGACGAGGAGGCCTTCGAGGAGACGTTCCGCCGGCTGGGCCTCGCCTGCGACTGGGACGTGTCCTACCGCACCATCGACGACCGCTCCCGCGCGGTGTCGCAGGCGTTCTTCCTGCGCAACCTCGCCCGGGGGGAGGCCTACCAGGCCGAGGCGCCCGGTCTCTGGGACGTCACGTTCCAGACCGCCGTCGCCCAGGCCGAGCTCGAGGCCCGCGACTACCCCGGGGCATACCACCGCGTCGCCTTCCACCGGCCCGACGGTGAGCCGGTGTACATCGAGACCACGCGACCCGAGCTGCTCCCGGCCTGCGTCGCCCTCATCGCCCACCCCGACGACGAGCGGTATGCCGCGCTGTTCGGGACGACGGTCACCTCACCGCTGTTCGGGGTCGAGGTGCCGGTGGTCGCGCACCCGCTGGCCGAGATGGACAAGGGCGCGGGCATCGCCATGTGCTGCACCTTCGGCGACCTCACCGACGTGACGTGGTGGCGTGAGCTGCAGCTGCCGACCCGCTCGGTCATCACCCGCGACGGTCGCATCCAGGCCGAGACGCCCACGTGGGTCGAGTCCGACCTCGGCACCGAGGTGTTCGGCGCGATGGCCACGAAGACCACTTTTGCGGCGCGCACCGCGGTCGTCGACGCGCTGCGGGAGTCGGGCGACCTCGACGGCGAGCCGACGCCGACCCAGCGCAAGGCCAACTTCTACGAGCGCGGCGAGCGCCCGCTCGAGATCGTCACGACGAGGCAGTGGTACATCCGCAACGGCGGCCGCGACGAGGAGATCCGGGCCCAGATGGTCGAGCGGGGCCGGGAGCTCGACTTCCACCCGGCGTTCATGCGCTCGCGCTACGAGAACTGGGTGAGCGGCCTCAACGGCGACTGGCTCGTCAGCCGCCAGCGGTTCTTCGGCGTACCCATTCCGGTGTGGTACTCCGTGACGCCGTCCGGCGAGGTCGACCACGCCCACCCGATCATCCCCGACGAGTCGCTCCTGCCGGTCGACCCGGCAGCCGAGGCACCCGAGGGGTTCGAGGAGGCGCAGCGCGACCAGCCGGGCGGCTTCACCGGCGACCCCGACGTCATGGACACCTGGGCGACGTCGTCGCTGACCCCGCAGATCGCGGGCGGTTGGGGGCAGGACCCCGAGCTGTTCTCTGTCGTCTTTCCCTTCGACCAGCGCCCCCAGGGCCACGACATCATCCGCACGTGGCTGTTCTCCACCGTGGTGCGCGCCCACTACGAGCACGGGTCGCTGCCGTGGCAGCACGCCACGCTCAACGGCTGGATCCTCGACCCCGACCGCAAGAAGCTGAGCAAGTCCAAGGGCAACGCGACGACCCCGCTCGACATGCTCGTCGAGCATGGCACCGACGCGGTGCGCTACTGGGCGGCCTCCGCGCGGCTCGGCATCGACGCCGCGCTGGACACCGCCCAGATGAAGGTCGGCCGGCGACTGGCGATCAAGGTGCTCAACGCCAGCCGGTTCGCCCTGTCGTTCGGTGACGTGGGCGCGTCGACCTCCACCGACCTGGCCGCTCTGGTCACCGAGCCGCTCGACCGGGCCATGCTCGCCACCCTCTCCGACGTCGTCGCCCTGGCGACCAGCGCGAACGACGCGATGGACTACACCCGCGCGCTCGAGGTCACCGAGTCCTTCTTCTGGTCCTTCTGCGACGACTACCTCGAGCTGGTCAAGGACCGCGCCTACGGCACGGGCGAGGGTGACGAGCCCGGCCCGGGGGCGGTGTCCGCCCGGGCGGCCCTGCTCCTCGCCCTCGACATCCAGCTGCGGCTGCTGGCTCCGGTCGTCGTCTTCGCGACCGAGGAGGTCTGGTCCTGGTTCCACGACCCGGCCGAGGGCTCGATCCACCGGGCGGCATGGCCGACGACGGGCGAGCTGGGCGATGCCCGGTCGGCCGACAGCGGCGTCCTGTCGGCGGTCGGTGAGGCGCTGGCCGGCGTGCGGAAAGCCAAGTCAGAGGCCAAGGTCGGCATGCGCGCCGAGATCACGGGAATGACCTTGGTCGGGAGCGCGACCCAGCTCGACCGGGTGCGCACCGCCGAGGGCGACCTGCGGGCGGCGGGCCGGGTCACCGGCCTGTCGTATGCCGTGGAGGAGCCGTCGGCGACCATGGCCGTCAAGGACGCGGTCATCGTGCCGCCACCCCCGCGCGACCGGAGCTGAACCTGCTCGCGTCGCAGCCGGGTCGCCGAGCGACACCGGGCGACGCGGGCGACGCGGGCGACGAC
>JALZBI010000242.1 GCA_030947565.1 Actinomycetota bacterium | reverse complement strand
GAGTGGGCCGACCTGGCCGAGCGGGCGAGCGCCGCTCAGTTCGCCTACCACGTGCGCGACGCCCCGACGATCAGCGACGCGCAGTACGACGCGCTGATCCGGCGGCTGAACGAGCTGGAGGACACCCACCCCACGCTGCGTACGCCCGAGAGCCCCACGCAGCTGGTCGGCGGCGTCATGTTCTCCACCGACTTCCAGGCGGTCGACCACCTGGAGCGGATGCTCAGCCTGGACAACTGCTTCTCGTCCGAGGAGCTCGCCGCCTGGGCCGCCCGGGTCGAGCGCGACTCCAACGCGGCGACCCTGCACTACCTCACCGAGCTCAAGATCGACGGCCTGGCGGTCAACCTGCTCTATGAGCAGGGCCGGCTGGTGCGGGCGCTGACCCGGGGCGACGGGCGCACCGGCGAGGACGTCACCAACAACGTCAAGACCATCACCGGCATCCCGCACCAGCTCGCGGGCTCCGGCCACCCCGCCACGGTGGAGATCCGGGGCGAGGTGTTCTTCCCCGTCGAGGGCTTCGAGGAGCTCAACGCCTCGCTCGTCGCCGCCGGCAGGGCGCCGTTCGCCAACCCGCGCAACAGTGCGGCCGGTTCGTTGCGCCAGAAGGACCCGCGGGTCTCGGCGTCGCGGCCGTTGCGCATGCTCGTCCACGGCATCGGCTATCGCGAGGGCCTGGAGCTGACCCGGCAGTCGCAGGCCTACGACCTGTTCCGCGAGTGGGGCCTGCCGATCTCGACCCACTACCGCGTCCTCGACACGGTGGGCGAGGTCGAGGCGTTCGTCGCGCGGTTCGGAGAGGAGCGGCACAGCGTCGAGCACGAGCTCGACGGGGTGGTGGTCAAGGTCGACGAGATCGCGGTGCAGCGCCAGCTCGGAGCGACCTCTCGCGCCCCCCGGTGGGCGATCGCCTACAAGTACCCGCCGGAGGAGGTCAACACCCGGCTCCTCGACATCCAGGTCAACGTCGGCCGCACCGGCCGGGTCACCCCGTTCGGCGTGATGGCACCCGTGATCGTGGCCGGGTCCACCGTCGAACGAGCGACGCTGCACAACGCCGACGAGGTGCGGCGCAAGGGCGTCCTCATCGGCGACACGGTGGTGCTGCGCAAGGCGGGTGACGTCATTCCTGAGATCGTCGGGCCGGTCATCGAGCTGCGCGACGGGTCGGAGCGCGATTTCGAGATGCCGACGGTATGCCCGGCGTGCGGCACGACGCTCGCGCCCGCCAAGGAGGGTGACAAGGACATCCGCTGCCCCAACGCGCGCACCTGCCCGGCCCAGCTGCGGGAGCGGATCGCGGGGCTGGCGGGGCGTGGGGCCTTCGACATCGAGGTCCTCGGGTGGGAGGGCGCCGTGGCTCTGCTCAACGCCGGGGTGGTGACCGACGAGGGTGACCTGTTCGCGCTGACCCACGAGCAGCTGCTCACGGTCCCGCTCTTCACGAGAGCGGCGAAGAAGACGGACGACCCCGAAGGCGTCGTAGCCGGGAAGACGCTGTCGGCCAACGGGCTACGGCTCTTCGACAACTTCGACAAGGCCAAGCAGCAGCCGCTCTGGCGGGTGCTCGTCGCCCTCTCGATCCGGCATGTGGGCCCGACGGCCGCGCGGGCGCTGGCCGGCCAGTTCGGCTCGATGGAGCGGATCCGTGCGGCCAGCCGGGAGGAGCTCGCGCAGGCCGAAGGGGTCGGCGGGGTCATCGCCGAGGCGGTCCGCGACTGGTTCGACGGGCCGGAGAACGCCTGGCACGGCGAGATCGTCGACAAGTGGGCGGCGGCCGGCGTCCGGCTGGAGGATGCGCGCGACATCTCGGTGGAGCGCACGCTCGAGGGGCTGACCGTCGTCGTCACCGGGTCCCTCGACGGCTTCTCCCGCGACGAGGCCAAGGAGGCGATCCTTGCCCGGGGCGGCAGGTCGGCGAGCTCGGTCTCGAAGAAGACCGACTACGTCGTCGTCGGGGAGAACGCCGGGTCGAAGGCCGCGAAGGCCGAGGAGCTGGGGCTCACCGTCCTCGACGAGGCGGGCTTCCGTCGGCTGCTCGAGACGGGGTCGGCCGGCTGAGCGGGTCCGCGGGCACCCGAGGACGCCGGGGCGCGTTACCGAGGTGAGGTCGCTGCCCTGGCCCGGGTTGCTGGGTCGCTCAGCGGGCGCATGATGGGAACGTCGGCAAACGGCCGCACCCCGGGGAGAGAGCAGGGCGCATGACCATCGAGTGGATGCCGCGCTCGGCCCGCACCGAGGGCGCGTGGCCGATGCCCGTCGGCAACGGCGACGTCGCGACTCCGGCCCTCGACGAGGTGGAGGGGACGCGGTCGGTTCGCGTCCCCGTCGTGCCGCAGCGTCGGCAGCCGCCCGCGAGGCGGGGCTGGTTGGCCCTGATCCTGATCTGGAACGTCGGGAACGTGTGGCGGGGTGCCCATGCCGCGTGGACGTCGTTGACGGTGTCGTTCTGGCTCCTGCTGGCCGTCCTGGCCCTCCTGGTCGTCGCCCTGGTCGTGGCGTACCGGTGGATGCGGTTGCGTCCCCTCTCCCACCGCGACGACCCCGACCTGCACCTGTCCACCGCCGGCATCCACACCGCCGGGATGCTTGTCCCCTGGACCGGGGTGGAGGAGGTCGTGTCCTTCCGCTTCGCCGCAGGACCCGGCCGCGGAGGACCCGGCCCGCGCCACTACCTCGCCGTCCGGGTGACCGACTTCGTCGGTGTGCGCGGCCTCACGCCGGCTCGAGCCGGCCTGGCCGACCTCACCCGCCGTCACCTGGTCGTCCTGTGTGAGAGCCGCGAGGTCCGCGATCCTGCTGCCCTGTCGGCCGCGCTGGAGGAGCTGGTCGCCAACCCGACCGCTCGTGAGCTGCTGAGTGGACACGAGGGGGTGCGGCTGGTGACGGTCGGCCCCCCGAAGGGACCAGGCACCCCTCGATAGCGCCGGCCGCAGCGTGCGGTCGAGCCCGGCTGACAGCTCGGAGCGTCACACCCCCTAGGAGGGGTGCAACGCTCCGAGCTATCGGCTGACGGGGGGCCTCGCCGGTCGACCACCTCAGCCGTGGCCCTCGGTGACGCGCTCGTGGATGTCGTCATCGATATCCCTGTCGCCGAGAGCGCAGCGATGGCGCGCACACCCGGCCCGCCCACCCGAAGGGGCAGCTGGCCCGGCCGCTCTAGACTCTCGAAGCATGTCCCTGACCCGCGACGACGTCGCCCACCTGGCCGAGCTGGCCCGGATCGACCTCAGCGAGGCCGAGCTCGACCGCATGCTCGGCGAGCTCACCGTCATCCTCGACTCGGTGGCCCTGGTGCAGCAGGCGCCGACCGAAGGGGTGGAGCCGATGTCGCATCCGCTCCCGCTCACCAACGTGACGCGCCCCGACGTACCCCGGCCCGGGCTCACCGCCGAAGAGGCGCTGTCCGGCGCCCCGGCCAGCGAGCAACAGCGGTTCTCCGTGCCCCGCATCCTGACCGAAGAGTGACCGGTATGCGCGGCCGGCGCCGCGCGACGCATACCCCTTCCACGACCGATAGGCCCCAGACCCCGTGACCGACGTGACCACCCCCGCCACCGACCTGACCCGCCTCACCGCGGCAGAGATGGCTCGCGCCCTCGCCGCTCGGGAGGTGAGCGCGGTCGAGCTGACCGAGGCCCACCTGGCCCGGACCGCCGCTGTCGACGACGCCGTGCACTCCTACCTGCACGTCGACCGCGAGGGCGCGCTCGCGACCGCCCGCGACGTCGACCGGCGCCGGGCCGCCGGCGAGGGCCTGCACGTGCTGGCCGGTGTGCCCGTCGCCGTCAAGGACGTCATGGCGACCCGCGGTCTGCCGACCACGTGCGGCTCCAAGATCCTCGAGAGCTGGGTCCCGCCCTACGACGCCACGGTGGTCAGCCGGCTGCGGGCCGGCGGCCTGCCGATCCTCGGCAAGACCAACATGGATGAGTTCGCCATGGGCAGCTCCACCGAGTTCTCCGCCTACGGCCCGAGCCACAACCCCTGGGACCTCACCCGCATCCCCGGTGGCTCCGGTGGTGGCTCGTCGAGCGTCGTGGCCAGCTTCCAGGCGCCGCTGGCGATCGGCACCGACACCGGTGGCTCGATCCGGCAGCCCGCCGCCGTCACGGGCACGGTCGGCGTCAAGCCGACCTACGGCGGCGTCTCGCGCTACGGCCTCGTCGCGTTGGCCAGCAGCCTCGACCAGGCCGGACCGTGCACGCGCACCGTCCTCGACGCCGCGCTGCTGCACGCCCTCATCGGCGGGCACGATCCGATGGACTCCACCTCGATCGACGCGCCGGTGCCGCCGGTCGTCGCGGCCGCCGAGCGCGCCGACGTCTCCGGGATGACCGTCGGCATCGTCAAGCAGCTGGGCGGCGAGGGCTACCAGGACGGCGTCCGCGCCCGGTTCGAGGAGTCGGTGCAGCTGCTCGTCGACGCCGGGGCCAAGGTCGTCGAGGTCGACTGCCCCAGCTTCGAGTACGCGCTCGCGACCTACTACCTCATCCTGCCCAGCGAGGCGTCGAGCAACCTCGCCAAGTTCGACGCGATGCGCTACGGCCTGCGAGTCCTCCCGGAGGGGGTCGCCGACCCGAGCGCCGAACAGGTCATGGCCGCGACCCGCGACGCCGGCTTCGGGCCGGAGGTCAAGCGCCGCATCATCCTCGGCACGTACGCGCTGTCGTCGGGGTACTTCGACGCCTACTACGGCCAGGCCCAGAAGGTGC
>JALZBI010000241.1 GCA_030947565.1 Actinomycetota bacterium | reverse complement strand
CACCCCGACTTCCCGTGGACGCGCGAGGTCACCTGGTGCCGGGCCGACATGCTCAACATGCGCGAGCTGCTCGGCGCTCTGGAGGGCGCGGAGGCCGTGGTCTACCTCGTGCACGGACTCAAGGGCGCCGACTTCGCCGAGACCGACCGCGAGGCGGCCGCAAACATGCGCGACGCCGTCGACCACCTGCACGTTCGCCGCCTGGTCTACCTGTCCGGGATCATCCCGCCGGTCCACCCCGACGACCTGTCGCATCACCTTCGGTCCCGCCTCGAGGTGGAGGAGGTCCTGGCGACGTCCACGGCGCCGACCCTGTCTCTGCGGGCGGCCATCGTGGTGGGGTCCGGGTCCACCAGCTTCGAGGTCGTCCGGCAGCTGTCGGGGCGGCTGCCGTTCGTCACGGCCATCCCCGGCTGGATGCGGTCGACGCGGGTGCAGCCGGTGGCGGTCGCCGACTCGGTCTACTACCTGGCCGAGGCGGTCGACCATGACGAGGTCGTGGGTCACCTGGACATCGGCGGGCCGGAGGTCCTGACCTACCCCCAGCTGCTCTCGCGGTATGCCCGGGTCGCCGGATTGCGTCGCCTGCAGATCCCGGTGCCCCCGCTGCCGTTCGACCTCGTCGGCTGGGTCGCAGGGCAGCTGACCGACGTCGACACCGACACGGTGCAGAGCCTCATGGCCAGCCTGCGCGACGACATGGTCGTGCGAACGGGTGCCCGGACGCGCCTCGGTGACCCCGACCACCAGCCTCTCCCGCTGGACGAGGCGCTGGCCCGTTCGCTACAGCCCTACGACCTGGCCACGGACGGCGCGCGGCGTGGAGCCGACCCGGCGGCCCCGTCCGCCGGTGACCCGGGGTGGACCCGAGGGAAGACCTGAGCGGATGAGAGGGTCGACGGTGTGAGCCGAGCCACCGCCCCCACCGCCACCGCGCCCCCGGCCGTCCGGCTCGCCCTGCGCGCGACGTTCGCCGCCTTCATCGGTGCGGGCTTCGCCTTCGCCGGCTTCGCCTCGCGCATCCCGCAGGTGCGCGACCGGCTCGAGCTCACGCCGTCGCAACTGGGCCTCGTGCTGCTGGCGCTGGCTGCCGGCTCGCTCCTGGCGCTGCCCCTGAGCGGGCTGATCGTGCACCGCCTCGGGACGCGGCGGACCGTGACGATCATGGCTGTCCTGTGCGCCGTCGGCCTGACCGTCATCGCCCTCGGCTACCTCCACGGCGTCGCCTTCGTGCTGGCCGGGTTGTTTCTGCTCGGGTTCGGAAACGGGGCGTGGGACGTCGCCATGAATGTGCAGGGCGCCGATGTCGAACGGCAGTTGGGCCGGGCGATCATGCCGAGGTTCCACGCCGGTTTCAGCGTCGGCACCGTCGCCGGCGCGCTCCTCGGTGCGGCGATGGTCGCCCTGTCGGTGACGGTCACCCTGCACCTCGTCGTCGTAGCCGTGCTCGTGGCCATCGCCGTCCCGCTCCTGGTGCGGCGGTTCCTGCCCGACCTCGACGACCCGGCCCGGACCGAGGACGACGCGACCGGGTCGGCCGGGTTGGCCTCTGGGGCCTCGGTGTTCACCCGCTGGCGTGAGCCGCGCACCCTGCTGATCGGCTTCGTCGTCCTGGCGTTCGCACTCGCCGAGGGGTGCGGGAACGACTGGATCAGCGTCTCCCTGATCGACTCCTACCAGCTGTCCGCGTCGGTCGGGGCGCTCGGGTTCGCCACGTTCCTCGCCGCCATGACGACGATGCGGTGGTTCGGGACGCGGCTGCTCGACCGTTACGGCCGGGTTGCAGTGGTACGCGGCATGGCCCTGCTCGCCGCGGTCGGGCTGCTTCTGTTCGTCTTCGGGACGGTCTCGCCGCTGGCTTTCCTGGGTGCCGTCCTGTGGGGTTTCGGTGCCGCCCTCGGGTTCCCGGTCGGCATGAGTGCGGCCGCCGACGACCCCCAGGCGGCGGCGGGTCGCGTCAGCGTCGTCGCGTCGGTCGGCTACTGCGCCTTCCTCGCCGGTCCGCCGCTCATCGGTTTCCTCGGCGATCGCGTTACGGTTCTGAAGGGGCTCATGGCCGTCGTCGTCGTGCTGGCCTTGGCGATCCTGGCCACTGCAGCCCTGAGACCTCTCGCGGAGGTGCCGTCCGACACCCCTCCGGTGTGAGACGCATCGACACGGGGTCAACGCAGCCGCGACGAGTGACCCGCGGCTGAGGCCACAGTGTCTCGCGTCAGAACGTTTGGAACGTAGCGCAACGGCGTGTCACCCGCCCGCCCCAGCTCGGCTTGCACATCCTGCCGGCGCGCCGACCCGTTCGAGAGGCTCGCGCATGACTGCTGCCCCCGACGAGGCCGCCGGCGCCTCCGCCGAGCTCGTGGCCGAGCCTCCGTTCGACATCTATGACCTGTGGGTCACCTACCCGGAGCAGGCGCAGAAGCAGGTCGAGGCGCTCACCCGCGACATGATCGGCATCCCCGACTGTCCCGTGGGCGACTGCCCCGTGGGGGCGTAGCCGACGCATACCCGCCGATCGACCCTCGGGGTACGCCAAAGGTCACCTTTGGCGTACCCCGGTGAGCCGAGAGGTCACCTTGGGTCGCGTCCGCGCCCCGTGGGCGACTAAAGGTGACCTGTCGAGAGTCCGGAAGCGCCAGAGGTGACCTTTGGCGGGGCCGGCCGATGGGCAACAGGACCCCGGAGCTCATAAACTCTGGAGCCCTGGAACCGGTGCGTTACGCCGGGGGGCGGTGGTCGGCGGGTGGGTCGTCGTCGTTACGGTAGGCGCCACCGGCCGTGCCGTCGGAGCGCTGCCACTCGACGACCAGCTCGTCCAGCGTGCCGAACCGGACCAGGTGCCGGCCGACGACGCCCTCGATCCGGTCGAGTAGCTCCGTGCCGGCGGCAGGGGTCAAGGACGGGTCTGTATGCGCTGACAGGCGGAGGCTGGTGCCGTCGGCTCGCAGGTCACACCGGCCCCCGGCGAGGTCGACGGTGCCCTCGTTCAGGGACTCGTCCCACGAGGTCTCGAGGCGCCGGCCGAGGTGGGCGGCGGCTGCTTGGCGTAGCGGCCGCCACGGTCGGTCGAGACGGCCGCCGTGCTGGTGACGGGCTGGCCCTCGGCGTCGGTCGGGTCGGTCATGGGGCTCAGTCTGACAGCCCGTCCCGGTGGGGTGGCGTGGGTTGGCGTGGTCAGGGCGTGGTCATCGGCGGTGGTCGCCGGTCGTCATGATGCCGTTGTGCTGGCGCCAGGACCGCACCGCCATGGCCAGGGCGAGGGTGAGCAGGACCAGCGCGGTCACGAGTGCCGCTCTCAGCGCGGTTCCAGCGCCCGATCCCGGAAGGACCGCCTGGTAGACGGTCACCAGCAGGGCCGATCCGATGGCCGCCCCGATCCGTTGGCCGGTCTGCAGCGCACCTCCGGCCGCCCCGCCCATCGACGGCGGGACGTCGGCGAGGGTCAAGGTGATGTTGGGGGAGACGACCGCTCCGCCGCCGAGCCCGGTGAGCAGCAGGATCGGCACGAGCACGACGGCCAGGTCTTCCCGCCCGCGCATCGCGGCGAAGATCGCCAGGAGCGAGACGCCCGACATCATGACCGCCAGGGCGGCCACGGTGAGGCTGCGGCCGATCGTCGGCACGAACCGCCCCGCGAGTGGGGCGCTGATCGCCGACCCCAGGGCGAAGGGCATGAGCATGAGGCCGGCGTTGAGCGGACTCAGCCCCAGCGCGGTCTGGAGGAAGATCGACAGCACGAGCAACAACCCGGTGAAGCCCGTGAAGTACAGCGTGCCGACGACCAACCCGTTGAGGTAGCCCGGCAGGGTCCGCAGGAGCCGAAGGTCGAGCAGCGGCGGCCGTTCCGCCTCCGCGAGCCGGCGCTCCCAGCGGACGAACGCATACCCGAAAGCGGGCCCGCCGGCGAGCAGCAGCAGCGGCCACCGCTGCCCGCTCTCGATGCTGACCACGGGATAGAGCAGGCACATGACCGCGCCGCCGAGCAGGACCGCGCCGACGACGTCGATCGCGGCGGTGCCCGCCGCGGCCCGGGTGCGGCGGCGGGGCACCAGGCGGGCGACCCCGACCAGACCGAGCATGCCGATCGGGATGTTGACGAGGAAGAGGTAGCGCCAGCCACTCTCGGCCCCGGCTGCGCCGATGATGAGGCCACCCACGACCGGGCCGGCCGCCGACGACACCGAGACGGTGAAGCCGAACAGACCGAAGGCACGGGCCCGTTCGGGGCCGGTGAACAGCGCCTGGATGATGCCGGCGTTCTGTGGAGTCAGGAGTCCGGCCGTGGCGCCCTGCACCAACCGCGCGACGATGACCAACGTGATGTTCGGTGCGAGGCCGACCGCGGCGCTGGAGACGACGAACCCCACGAGCCCGAGCAGCATCATCTGCCGCCGGCCGTAGGCGTCGCCGAGGCGGCCGCCCGCGACGAGCGTCAGGCCGAAGGTGAGGGCGTAGCCGGAGACGACCCACTGGATCGTTCCGGGCGAGGTGTCGAGGGCTTTCTGCATGGACGGGATCGCCACGTTGACGATCGACACGTCGAGCAGGGCCATGAACCCGACGAGCAACGTGACGCTGAGGATGCGCCAGCGGTGCGGGTGCGGAGTGGTCGCGTCCCCGCCGGTCGCCGGCTGCGGACCGGGCGGGGTCCGGCTGGCGACGTCCTCACTCACGCGGCCACCTTGCCCCACGCCTCTGACCGGCCGCCGGGCGGGGGCCGGGGCCGCCGGGCTCCTCACTCC
>JALZBI010000240.1 GCA_030947565.1 Actinomycetota bacterium | reverse complement strand
TGGTGGTGCCCTCGGTCAGCGACGCCGCCGCCCGGTGGCTCTGGGTGGTCGGCGCCGCCGTCGAGGTCCTTCTCGCTGCGGTGGCCTGGTCCGCTACACGGCGCCGGCCCCCGGACTCCTCGCGCTCGACGAGCGGGTGGAGTGGATCCCCGGCGTCAGGAGCAGCTACCACGTCGGTGTCGACGGGCTGTCCCTGCCGCTGGTCGCCATGACGACCGTGGTGTTCCTCGCCTGCGCCATCTACTCCCTGAAGGAGGCCCGCCGCCCGAGGCTGCAGGCCGCCCTGCTGCTGTTCCTCGAGAGCGTCAGCCTCGGTCTGTTCGTCTCGGGGGACCTCATCCTCTTCTTCGTCTTCTTCGACCTCTCCATCGTCGGGATGTACTTCCTCATCGCCGGGTGGGGGCACGCCGGGGCGGCGCGGTCGGCACTGCAGTTCTTCCTCTACACCTTCCTCGGGTCGCTCGCGCTGCTCGTCGGGTTCATTGGTCTCTACGTCTACGCTGAGCCGCACACCTTCGACATCCCCGAGCTCGTGGCCGCCGACCCGCTGGCCGGCCACGGGGTGGCTGGAGGCCTGGTGCTGGCGGCGGTCCTGATCGGGCTGGCGGTCAAGACCCCGACCGTCCCGTTCCACACCTGGCTCCCCCCGGCGCATACCGACGCGTCGGCGGTCGGCTCCGCGGTGCTCGCCGGCGTGCTGCTGAAGATGGGGACCTACGGCTTCGTGCGCATCGCCATGCCGATGCTGCCGGAGGCGTGGCGAGCCTGGGCGTGGATCATCATCGTCGTCGGTGTCATCTCGGTGCTCTACGGCGCTCTGGTCGCGCTCGCCCAGAGCAGCCTCAAACGGATGGTGGCGTACACCTCGGTCAACCACATGGGCTACATCGTCATAGCGGTAGGGGCGGCCGGCCTCGTCGCTGGAGACACGGCCCAGGCCCGTGACATCGCGGTCACCGGGGCGGTGACCCAGATGGTCAGCCACGGCCTGGTCACCGGCGCGCTGTTCCTGCTCGTCGGGACGTTGCACCAGCGGACCGGGACCTATGAGATGGCCGAGTTCGGCGGCCTGGCCCACAGCGCACCCCGGCTGGCCGGGCTCTTCGCCCTGGGCGCGTTCGCCTCGCTCGGCCTCCCGGCGCTGTCGGGCTTCATCGCCGAGTTCCAGATCTTCACCGGCAGCATCGCCGTCGCGCCGGTGACCACCATCGCGCTGCTGGGCATCGTCCTGACCGCGGCCTTGTTCCTGCAGGCCCTGCAACGCGTCTTCACCGGTGAGCTGAGAGGGAAGTCCGTCGGGTTCGCCGACCTGCACCCCCGTGAGGCATGGGCCGGTGGCATCCTGCTGGGGCTGTCGCTGCTGGTCGGCGTCTACCCCGGCCCGCTGCTCTCGGTGATCGAGCCCGCCGCCTCGAGCGTCGTCGGCCTGCTCGGTCGCTGACACGTGCAGACGTCCATGCGGCCGCTCCTGCTGCTGCCCGAGATCCTGCTCTTCGTCGGAGGCCTCGCTGCGCTGTTGGGTGGGTCGTTCCTGGCGCGTGACCGCCAGTGGGTGACCCGGGTGGTGGCCGCCGGCGCGCTGGTGGCGAGCATGGTGGTCTCGGTGGTCGGCCTCGCCGGTCCCCCTCAGTCGGCGTTCGAGGGCACGTATGCCGTCGACACCGCCACGGGCGTCGCCCGGGTCGTCGCCGCGCTGGGGGCGCTCCTCGTCCTCGGCGTCGCCGGAGACGAGCTGGCGGGGTCGGCCCGGGAGAGTGAGACCTACGCCCTGCTCCTGTTCGCCACGACCGGGACGGTGGTGCTCGCCGGCGCTCGCGACCTCCTCGTGCTCGCGGTGGCCTTCCTGCTCGCGAGCATCCCGCTCTACGGTCTGATCGGGCTCGTGCGCACGCCCCGAGGCGCGGAGGCGGCGATGAAGACGTACCTCATGGGTGCCCTGTTCGGCATCGTGCTGCTGCTCGGGGTGACCCTGCTCTACGGGGTCACCGGCAGCACCCTGCACACCGACCTGGCCCAACGGCTTCCCACCGCCCCCGCACCGGTGGTCGCCGGCGGGCTGCTCGCCGTCGTCGTCGGCCTGATGTTCGAGGCCGGTGGGGTGCCGGCCCACTTCTGGGTGCCCGACGCGGCCCAGGGCGCCAACGGCACGGTCTCCACCTTCCTGACCACCGTGCCCAAGGTCGGCGCATTGGTCGCGCTCTATCGGCTGGTGATCGTGCTCCCCGACACCATCGCCTGGCCGGTCATGATCGGGCTGCTCGCCGTGGTCAGCATGACCTTGGCCAACCTCGCCGCCTTCTGGCAGCAGGACCCACGGCGGCTGCTGGGCTGGTCGACGGTCAGCCAGGTGGGCTTCCTGCTCGTGCCCGTCGCCGTGGCCGCCCACAGCGCTCTCGCGCTCCCCTCGTTGCTGCTCTACCTCGCGAGTTACACCGTCACCAACGTGGCCGCCTTCGCCGTCACCACCGCCCTGCCGGACCGCCGTGACCTGGCCGACTACCGCGGCCTGTCCGGCGATCGGCCGTGGCTGGCGGCCCCCCTGCTCGTGGCCCTGCTCGGGCTCGTCGGCACCCCGCCCACCGTGCTCTTCGTCGGTAAGCTCACCACCGCGACCGCCGCCTGGGACGGGGGAATGGCCTGGCTGACGGTGGCCGTGTTCGTCAACAGCCTGCTCAGCCTCTTCTACTTTCTGCGCTGGATCGTCCCCGTCTTCCAGCGGGGTCCGGTGACGGCGACCGGCGGCGCGGTGGGCACCTGGTCGACGGCAACGGCCACCGTCACGGCCTCGGTGAGTGTCCTGCTCGGCGTGGGCGCCGGGGCCGTCTGGGCAGCCATCAGCGGACCCCTCCTACCCTGATGGCGTCCGCGCTTCGTTCGCCGTAAAACGGTTCGCCGGGTCGAGCGGTCATGAGGTCCGAGTTGAGGTCTCGATGGCTTGCCTTGATCAGATCCCCGGGAAGGTTCATCGCACACTGGACGTCGTCCTGGGCCACGGCGGCGGTCGCCAACGGGTCGCGGCCAGCAGGCGCACGGTGCACACGCCGGCGTACCCGAGCTTGACCGGTTCTTGTCCGTCGACGGCGAAGGCCAGGTTCGACGGGGTTCAAGCGGGTGCACGGCCATGGGCCCATCGAGACGGGCGTGCTGTGGCGGCTCAGTGGCGACGCAGGGGGCGGCGCCACCGACATCTTGACCTGTCGGCGACCACGCCCGCCAGCAACTCGAGCCTGCGCCGCCCCGCTCGGCGCCAATCGACTGGGCGACGAGGGCCGCGCACGGCTCGCCCCCGTTCCCCGCCCGGCAAACGGGGACGCCACCAAGCCCAGTTTCGAATGTGACTTTCCACAGCGTTGGCCTGGAGGTGTCGACGACGCTTGAAAACGAGGCCATAGCGACGGCCCATCGGCCTCATTTTCGAGCGTTCCCGACAGGAGGAGCCCTGGAGATCGGGTCGTCGATCGGCCGGCGCGAAGTCGAGATCCGAGCGCACGCAGGGCTCCGGCTCGCCTCGTCCTTGCCAGGCCGGGACCCCATCTCCCCGTGCGTCAATACCAGGTCAGCGGGGACATGACACAGGAGCGTGAACGGCGCCGGACCCACCCCAACACGGTCACCCCCGGGGGATCGGTTGACGCCGAGGATGCCGACAGCAGGCCGAAGGCCGGGCCGGCGACGTCCGGGGGGGTCGACCGGGCCGTCGACCGGGCGGTCAGGAGCCGGTGGTCACGGCCTGGCCGGCTTAATGACTGGTGGCACCCAGTCGCTGGCTGCACTCGAGGAGCAGGGCGTGCACGAATCCTTGTGGGAGGTTGCCGCGCAGCTGGCGTTGACGGACGTCGAACTCCTCGGAGAGCAGTCCGGCGGGTCCGCACGCGGCGCGTTGCCGCTCGAACCACCGGAACGCGTCGATGGTGTCGCCGGCACCGAGTTGGGCGAGGCACATCGCGAACCCGCACAGCATGAACGCGCCTTCGGCCTCGCCGAGGGGGCGCCCGTCGACCGCGTACCGGTAGGCGTACCCGTCCTGCACCAGTTGTTCGGTCACCGCCTTGAGGGTGGCGAGGCTGCGAGGGTCGGTGGCCGACAACGCGCCCCGCACAGGTGGAAGCAGGAGTGCGGCGTCGACACCGGGACGGTCCGGGGCCTGCTGCCAGGCTCCGTCGGGTCCGAGGCACCGTTTGGAGGTCTCCGCCATGATGGCGTCCGCGAGTCCGAGGACGCGGACGGTGTCCACGGCTCCGACCTGGTCGGCGATGGTGCGCAGCCCGGCCACGCAGGCGAGCCGGGACTGGGTCCACCAGGCGTCGTCGAGTTCCCAGACCCCGGCGTCCGGCGTGTTCCATCGCTTCTCGATCGTGTCGACGATCGTCTTGATGGCGCGGAAGTCGTCGCTTCCGAGGTGGTCGTGTCGAGCCGAGGTGGCGTACAGCTGCAGCATCTCGCCGCAGCTGTCGAGTTGGAACTGCCCCCGGACCCAGTTGCCGACCTTGACCTGGCCTCCGGGGTACCCGGGCAGGTCGACCACTTCCTCCTTCGGGGGGAGGGAACCGTCGAGGCGGTAGGCGGGCGCCATCTTGTCACCGTGCTCCAGGATTCGCGCGGTGGTGAAGGCAGTCGCTTCGTCCATGAGCGGTAGGGGTTGGTGAACCCCGGCGGCGAGGCCGGCGTAGGCCTGGTCGCGGAGCCACACATAGCGGTAGTCGTAGTTGCGGCCAGCGTCGGCTCGTTCGGGCAGGCCCAGCGTGGCGGGGG